>JAQVNO010000016.1 GCA_028703095.1 Bacteroidales bacterium | reverse complement strand
TATTAGTGCCCATAAGTCAGTTTGTAATAGAACTTTTTAATCAATTGTTGCAATATCTGCATAAACCCAATAGCACGCTGAAATTAAAATTTGAAGACGGCATACCGGAAGCATACGCTAGTATGGTTATTATTCCTACCATTATCAAAACCAATGAAAAAATAGTTCAAATGTTTGATAAGCTGGAAGTATACTATCTTTCAAACCTTTCCGATAACTTATATTTTACTTTGCTGGGAGATTGTTCGTCAGAAACAAGCAAGCATAACGATATGGATGCCGAACTCATAGCAACAGGAATGGAAAAAGTGAAGGAATTGAACGAAAAATACAATAAGAACATTTTCAATTTTGTGTATCGTCAACGTTTTTACAGTGAAAGTGAAGGATGTTTTTTGGGTTTTGAACGCAAACGCGGGGCTATCCTTCATTTCAACGATTTATTACTTGGTAACTTATCGGAAACGAAAAAGAAAGAGCTTTTTCAATGTCAAACATTGGATAATTTTGACAAATCGATAAGCTATATCATTACCTTAGATACAGATACACAATTAGTATTGTATTCTGCTTTTCAGTTGATAGGTGCTATTGCCCATCCGATGAATCAACCGATACTATCGCAAGATGGAACACATGTTATTTCGGGTTATGCCATTATGCAGCCACGAGTAAACGTAGAAATTGAAGTAACGAATAAATCTCGTTATGCTCAATTGTTTTCAGGTTTAGGAGGTCTGGATGTATACACTACTGCTTCCTATGAGTTATATCAAGATACATTTAATGAAGGAAGTTTTGTCGGTAAAGGGATTTATAACCTTAAGATCTTTCAACACATATTATCCGGTACATTCCCTCAAAATCTGATTCTTAGTCACGATTTATTGGAAGGCAATTATTTACGCTGTGGCTTAATTAACGATGTAGTCTTGTTTGATGACAGTCCCTCCAACTATTTGGATGATGCTAAACGCCATCATCGTTGGGTAAGAGGAGATTGGCAAATCGTACTGTGGTTAAAGAAAAAAGTTAAAAACGAAAAAGGCAAAACGGTTCCCAATCCCATAAACGTCCTTGGTAAATGGAAAATATTCGATAATCTGCGCCGAAGTGTCATGAGTATGTCTTTATTAATTTTACTCTTTTTCGGTTTTACCATTGGCAAATACAATCCATTGATATATTTACTAGTTGACTTGATAGTAGTTTCAACACCTATTCTTTTTTATTTGCTATCCCGAATTATTTTTAAACGCAAATACAGTCGTTATATACGATACTATATGACCTTAGCTCGTGGCATAGCAGTGGTTGTCAATAAATCCTTAATTGTATTATCAATCTTGCCAAAAGAGGCTTTTATGTATTTTGATGCCATTGTTAGGGCTTTATATAGGATGTTTATAAGTAAAAAGAATTTACTCAATTGGATTACTTCTGAAGATGCGGAGAAGATGACGAAAAACACACTCCAAAGTTATATCCGTAATTTCCGTATCAATTTTGTATTTGCCCTTTTTCTTATAGCAGGAACTTGGCATTTTAAAACCGAAGAAACTTCTCTTTACCTGATGGTTGCCATCCTCATAGCTTGCTTATGGTGTCTCGCTCCGTTTAGGATGTATTGGCTTGGAAAAAAAATTAAAACAGACGAAAAACATTTGCAAGAAAAACAACTGGAAGAAATTAAAGAAATTGCTTTCCGTACATGGAACTACTTTCATACATTATTACAAGAAGAAACAAATTTTTTAATCCCTGACAATTATCAATTAAGTCGAACACAGAAAACAGACTATAAAACATCTCCTACGAATATAGGATATTCCATGGTTAGTGTGATTGCTGCCTATGAATTAGGTTTTATTTCTTTAAAAGAAGCCTCTTATTTTCTCGAAAAAATTATAGAAACTGTTACCAAATTGAAAAAATGGGAAGGGCATTTATTTAACTGGTACAATATTTATAGCCTCGAAGAACTAAATCCATATTTCGTTTCTTCTGCCGATAGTGGAAATTTTGTAGCCTGTTTATATGTTGTTAAGGGATTTTTAAAGAAAATTGACAATAAAATCTTATTAAATAATGTTTTGCGTCTTATCGACAATACCAACTTCAGCAAACTATACAATAAGGACTTGGATGTTTTCAGTATAGGGTTCGATTATCGCGACCAAAATTTACTACCTTATCATTATAACAATTTTGCTTCCGAAGCACGCTTAACAAGTTTTATTGCCATCAGCAAAGGTGATGCTCCATATAAACATTGGTTTTGTTTGGATAAAACTTTAACAAAATACAAATTCTACAAAGGAGTTGCTTCTTGGTACGGTACTCTTTTTGAATATTTCATGCCTTTGATTTTTATGAAGACATTCAAACATACGCTTATGGACGAGACCTATGCATTTGCCTATTACGCCCAAAAAGAATTTATGAAAGAAATAGACAAACGCCTTCCTTGGGGAATTTCTGAATCAGGATATAATGAATTGGATGATGCTCAAAATTATAAATACAAAGCTTTTGGTGTCCCTTATTTAAAATTTCAAAACACCATTTCAAATCGTATTGTCATTTCACCCTACAGTTCGCTAATGGTTATCGGAATTAAAGACAAAGAAGTATATGAAAATATTCAGAAATTCAAACAATTGAATATGTATTCCCAATTCGGTTTCTTTGAATCTTACGATGAAGAAGATAAAGCAAATGTAGAAGCTCATTACGCACATCATCAGGGAATGATACTGTCATCATTAACTAATTATTTAAAATCAAACTGCATACAAAATTATTTCCATCAAGATAAAAAAATCCAATCGATGGAAACCCTTCTCAAAGAAAAGGCACAGATTAAGCCTTATATTGACTTGAAGATATCTAAATATAAACGGTTTAAATATCCAAAAGAACGACAGGAAAACGACATACGTGAATATGACAATCTAAGCCCGATTCCGGAAATCGGAATATTATCGAATGGTTATTATACTTTATTAATCAATGACCGAGGCTGTGGTTTTAGCCGTTACAAAGATATTTATATCAATAGATATCGTAAGATAACCTCTGAAAATTATGGCATCTTTATGTATATCCGTGATATTTATTCAGGGAAAATATGGTCAAATACCTATGCCCCTTTAAATGTAAAACCCGATAAATATCGTGTTATTTTTGCTTCTGACCGTATAAAATACATACGCGAAGACAGCGGAATTATTACTACCACTGAAATGTGTGTGGTTAAAGATAAAAATGCCGAAATCAGAAAAATATCCTTTGAAAATCAAACTTCCAAAGATGTTGTTTTAGAATTAACCTCCTACGGAGAAGTTATTATGTGTCAAAATGACAGGGATATAGCACATCGTTCTTTCAATAGCATGACCATTTACAGTGAATTCGATGAACAAAGTTCCACATTAATTTTTACGCGTAAATCCCGCCATATTAAAGATACAAAATATTATGTGGCTTCACGCATGTTTTTTGACAATGAAAACGATTTGAAAGTTGAATATGAAACATCCCGATTACATTTTATCGGGCGCAACAATACTACCGGAAATCCTTACGTTATTACCAGCAGAGGCAATCTATCGAAAGGCTTAGGTTCTTCTTTAGACCCTATCATGAGCATTCGCCGAGAAATTATTGTAAAGGCAGGGAAAAAGGAAGCCGTATTTTTAAGTGTTGCCTTTGGGAAATCACGAGAGCAGGTAATAGATATTGTAAACGGATTTCGTAACAATTTCGATGTGAATATTGCTTTTGAAATGGCTACTGCTTTGAATAATATGAGAACCGGATATTCGCAGTTAAAGGGAGCTCAAATGCGTTTGTATAATACCATACTAAAACATATTTTTCAAACATCCTCCAATAGTGAAACCAGAAAATCTATTTTGAGAAAAAATACATTAGCGCAACCTAATCTTTGGAAATTCAGCATTTCCGGCGATTTACCCATTATATTATTAGAAATAGATGCCATTGAAAACGCATTGATATTAAAAGATGTTTTACAAGCCTATGAGTTTTATAAAAGCAGAGGGGTTTATGTTGATATTGTTATTATCAACAATGAAAAAGAGTCGAAAGAAGATTTATTAAAAAAATATATTTCGGATTTAGTAAATAAAATATACTATTTTAATTATTTTGAAAATTCAACGGGAAATGTGCATACTCTCTCTTCTTCAGATTTAAGCGAAGAAGAAAAGACACTTTTATACACCATAGCACGTATAACCATCGATGCTTCAACCGGTAAATCATTAGAAAAACAAATGCAAGAAGTAGAAACTGATTTGTTTTCCTGCACCGATGATTGTAAATATACAGCATTGTTAACAAAAGAAATAAAACATCCTAAAAATCTGAAGTTTTATAATGAGTTTGGAGGATTTATCGATAACGAAAATGAATATTATATTAGCAATATCAATACTCCCATGCCTTGGATTAATGTTATTGCCAATTCTGATTTTGGTTTTATTATCAGCGGATGGATGAGTGGGTTTACTTATGCATTTAATAGTCAATCATATAAAATAAGCTCTTGGTCTAACGATATGGTTGGAGACCCTCCATCGGAACTAATCCTAATCAATAAGCAACGTTTTATTCCTACTGCTGCTCGTCATGGCTTAGGCTATTCCGTATTCATGGCAAATTCATATGCTTTTAATATTCAAATAAAAGTCTTTGCCGCTTTACAAGATAAAATTAAATACTATCTTATTGATATAGAGAATATCATTCCCTCGAATCAAACCGTACAATTGAGCTTGATAACGAAAATAGTTTTAGGTATAACCGAAGAAAAAACAAATCGTCACCTTCTTTCCGATTGGAATGAAGAAGATAATTGTTTATATTTTACTAATAAATATAGTCATACTTTTAAAGATATGCATGTATTTTTATCGTCCACCGAAAAATTAATATGTTATAATGACAACAATCCCAATCAAAAGTGTATTGAAACACAAGTGGAGATTCCGGAAGGACAAAGAAAAACCATGGCTTTTATTATTGGCGTCAAAGAAATTAATACTCCGATAAAACAAGTTCATTTAAGTGGAATTGAAAATGAAATTCAAAAAGTAACTCATTTTTGGAAAGAAAAGTTATCGACTATCAAAGTGAATACTCCGGATACATCATTTAATTACGTGATGAACACCTGGTATTTATATCAAACCTATTCAGCTCGATTATTTGCGAGAGCAGGTTTTTATCAAGTTGGAGGTGCTTATGGGTTCCGTGATCAATTACAAGATACCATGAGTATTATGTATAGTGATGCCTTAATAGCAAGAAATCAAATTATTAAACATGCATCCCATCAATTTCCCGAAGGGGATGTCTTACATTGGTGGCACGAAGAATTATCGTTAGGATCTCGTACAACTTTCTCTGATGATTATTTGTGGTTGGTATATGTATCTTATGAATACATCTATATGACAGGTGATTATTCTATTTTGGATGAAGAAATTCCTTTTGTTCAAGGGGAACAATTAAAAGAAGGAGAAACAGAAAAAGGAATACATTTTTATTTTACCGAAGAAAAACAAAGTTTATATGAACATTTAAAATTATGTATTAATAAATCTTTGAAGCAATTCGGGAAACACGGACTTCCTTTAATGGGTTGTGGCGATTGGAACGATGGCATGAATAAAATAGGTTATCTAGGTAAAGGAGAAAGTGTTTGGGTGGGATTTTTCTTATTGGATATTCTACAAAAAACCATTTATTTGTCTACTTTTAAACACGATGACGATTTAGTAAACAGATGCAAAAAAACCATCCCCTATTTAACTCAATCTTTAATCAATAACGCATGGGATGGTGAATGGTTTTTACGAGCTTATTTTGATAATGGTGAAACATTAGGCTCGCGTAATAATTTAGAATGTCAAATTGACTTATTGTCACAATCATGGAGTATTTTAACAGATGTAGCAGATGAAGATAAAAAACAAAGAATTCTTCGAGAAACAGAAAATCGTTTGGTCGACCATGAAAATAAAATCATTAAACTATTAACACCTGCTTTTAAAAACTCTAAAAATAATCCCGGATATATTATGGATTATCTGGAAGGCATACGCGAAAATGGTGGACAATACTCGCATGGCGCCATGTGGTATATCATGGCATTGCTAAAAGAAGGTTATGTTGACAAAGCTTATTCGTATTATTCGATGATTAATCCTATTAATCGAACCACTTCTATTGGAGACACCATCAAATATAAAGTAGAACCTTATAGCATTGCCGCTGATATTTATTCCAGTCCACAATCTTCCGGACGTGGAGGATGGACATGGTATACCGGATCCAGCAGCTGGGCTTACAAAGTAGGGTTGGAACATATTTTAGGGTTTAGAAAAAATGGTGATACGCTTACTTTTGAACCCAAAATGCCTTCATCTTGGAAAAATTTTCAAATGGAATATCGTTATTTCGATACCTTATATTATATTGAAGTTCTTCGCATGGAAGAGGAAAACGAACATGCATTTGTAAGTAGTATTTTTTTAGATGACAATCTCTTAACAAATAAAATCGTTTCATTAGTTAACGATAAAAAAGTACATAAAATAAAAGTAATTTGTTAATTCAAAATAAAATGCGAGTTTTTCAAATTAATTTGTCTTTGTTATTTTATTGTTTATCTGATTTTTACTATCAGTACATTTAAATTTTCAATATTATTTTTAAAAAATTATATAGAAATAGGTTATATATAAAAAAATATTTTATTTTTGCGTAATAATTGTAATATGATAGATTTTTAAAGAACTTGTTATGAAAAAAGATGATTATAAAGAGAATAACGAAGTTTTATCGAAAGTGCTTCGAGCAGGGAAAAGAACGTATTTTTTTGATTTAAAAGAAACCAGAAATCAAGAACATTATTTAACAATTACAGAAAGTAAAAGACGATTTGATGAAGCAAAAGGAACATTTTTTTATGAAAAACACAAAATTTTCTTATACATTCAAGATATAGAGAATTTTGGCAATCAATTAAATGAAGTTATTTCATTTATTAATTTGCAAAAAGAAAAGATTCATCCTATCAAAAATGTAAAAAAAGAATCTGCTAATGATGATAATCTTAATTTTGAAGATTTAGCATAATTTTTTTACTTCTTTTCTTTATTTTTACCGTTATCAAACGGTTTTTTGAAATTTATATTTTCTTTAAAAAGGATTATTTTCCTTACTAATTGCGTCCTCCGATAAAACGTAAAAGGAATAAAAACAAATTAATAAAATTCAAATATAAAGACAAAGCTCCCATTAAAGCCATTTTATTCCCTGTTTCTGTTCCTATGATTTCGATATAACTGGTTTTTTTCATTCGTTGAACATCCCAAGCTGTTAAACCGGTAAATATAAGTACTCCGGCAATTGTGATAATCCATTCTAATCCACTACTTTTCATAAATAAATTCACAATGATTGCTATAATCAGTCCGATAAGTGCCATAAATAAAATTGAACCGAATTTTGTTAAATCTACACTTGTTGTATAGCCCGCTACTGCCATAACTCCAAACATGCCGGAAGCAATCATAAAAGTTATTGCAATAGATTGAGCAGTATACACTAATAATATAAAGCTTAAACTTGCTCCCATCAAGACGGAATACAAAATAAATAGCGTTATTAAAACAGTAAACGACATACGCTGAAATCCGAATGACATAAATATAACCATTAATAAAGGAGATAACATCACTACCCATCCCAACATACTCAATCCTGTTTCAGATAGTAAGAGATTGATAAGGGAAGAATTTGCAAAAAGCCAAGCAATTGCTGCGGTTATCATTAATCCGGCAAACATCCATGTAAATACATTTGCCATGAATTTCTTACTTAATGTTTTATTTTCTAATAAAACATTCGATTCTGATTTAACATAATTTCTTTCTATGTCCATTTTTAATATATTTTATAGTTGATTAACTTCGTTTATTTAGGTATGCTTAGCGTTTGGTTATCTGGATAATAATACCGTAAAGGTTGAATGATTCTATCAAAGACAAAATATTGACAAATTACAATATCTTCTTTATTATCGTTGATTATAGCATAGAATTTATCTTTATTAAATTTATCAATAAAATTTTCATCATAAATATAATTAGCCGTATCTAATACATTTTCCATATAAAACAGCGTAATTTTTGTTTGATTATAATCTATATCTTCAACAATAATATCTTTAAACTTCATACTAAATAGAGTGTCTTTTGCCCCTTGTGTTAAGTCTGTAGCAAAAAATTCAAAATTTAGATCTCGGTATTCGGATAAATGATCGAAAAGTTTCGCTGTATCATATGCGTGGAGTCGTTGATTTTCTTTTGTAAGTATATCAAAAAAACGTTCTCCACTACGTACAATGCTAAATGATTCTTCAGGATATTCATAATCGATAATTTCAACTTTTTTAATTTTTGATATTTTCAATTTCATCAGGTTATGACTTTTCCAATCGGTTTCAAAAGGGGAGTAATAAGGGGAAATAAATCCTCGAAATCCCGGCATATTTACTACAAAGGGTTCTTTATCTCCTTCAAGTAAAGCATAATTTCCTAGATTATCTTGTGTAATGTTTCCAATATAATACACTTTCTTTTTTTGATATTTCCATAATTTAAAACTACCTATCTTAATCCTAAAATCCTGAAAATACACTTCTACTTTTATGGAGCCTGTAGCTAACCACTTGTTTACATTATCACGTGCAGAAAGCGCGACCGGTTCTCGTATGCTTATATTTTGAATTACATTCAACAAATCAGATACATTTTTATCTAGGGCAGGAAATTTTTTATTAACAGTCCACCCGCCGGTAGATTGTTTCTCTAATAAAATGGTTCTTTCGTAATGATCGGCAATAAATATTTTACTGATAGCGCCGGTATCTTTAACTGCAAATTGGTATGAATCATAGGTTAATGTACCTGATCTTTTCCCAATAAGCATAAACAAGGCTATTACAACTAGTATAACTGTTATGATAAGTATTAAAATACTTTTCTTAGTGTTTTTATTCATCCTTGATTTTTTATCTTGAAAATTTTCGTCTTCTGATAATAGCAAAAATTATTCCCATTATTAAAACACATAAAATGGGGAGCGTCATGTTAAGTATTTGCCAAAATGATTTTTCTTTTAATAATTTATCTTTATCTAATAATCGCATTTTAAAATCTTTAGAGCGGACTTGTGCAATACCTTCATCTTCACATAAATAATTGACAGCATTTAATAAAAAGTTCTTGTTCCCATAGGCTACATCTGTATATTGGTCATACCCTAAGGGCAAAGGATATTTTCTTGAATCAAATTGATTTTTAATCATATCCCCATCTGAAACAAAAATCATTTTTGTCGGAACACTTTTTTCTTTAAATCCGATTTTTTCTTGATCTTTCATACTGTTAAAACCGGAATATAAAGAAGGGAAAACACCTTCAACTAATACACTTACAGGAATATATTTTTGTGAAAATTCTCTATAATTTGCTCTTCTTTTAAGATTTTCCAGACTGATAATAGCAGGAGTATTAATCATTTTTGTAGTAGCAGATGTTGTCAATAAAACTGTTTTCTTTAATCCTTCTTTGGTTCCGACAGTGTCAATAGAACTGATAAATTCTGTTCTTAAAACGTTTAAATTTTTCACTATCGGATGATCAGCATAAGGTGTTATGAGAGGGAAAAAATACCAAGGAATGAATGTATATTGTGCTTGACCGGCCAATTCACCTGTTTTTACCGGAATTGCCAAGGCATTTAAGTCCTGTAACAAATTGGTATTTAAACGCACTCCGTATCTAAAAAATAAATCTTCCAAATTCAAATCTATTGCTAAACAAGGCACTTCCATATAATTTTGCAAACTATCCATTTCTGCAAAAACCGGATCAACATACCACAAAATCTTTCCTCCTCTCATGACAAATTGATCTAACAAAAATTTTTCATAATTAGAAAAAGGGAACCTTGGTTTGGCAACAATTAATAAATCGTATTTATTCGTTGAAATTTTAAAATCAACAACGCCGGAATCTACGATTTCTACATTAAAGATTTTAGAAATTTTATTATCCAAAATAACAGAATCTACTTTATAAAAATCTGCTATTCCGACTGCTGCACTAAACACTTCGGCGTTTGTCAACTCTCCGTGCCCTTTAATAAAAGCAATGCTTGCTTTTTGTTGATTGGTTAAACGACGGATGGCATTGCCTATATTATACTCTAGTTTTTCTATTGAAAATTTAATGATTTCTTCGCGATTATATAGAATTCCCTCATCTGAATCGAGCAAAAACACAGGTGTTTCTCGTTGGCGATACGTAATAATTGCTCCCGGAACAATATAGCGTGTATTTACACCTCCCACATCCACATCTTGAATCGGTTGCGGTTGTAGCCCTTGTTTATAAAGTTGTCCGTAGTAGGCTTGTAATTGTTTTTCGTCTTTTCCTTTGGAAGGGTCAATAAATTCATAATGAATATTTTTAGAATAAACTCTTAACTCATCCAAAAACTCTCTTGTTTTTTGTGATAATTCAGCAAAATCCGGAGGTAAATTTTTTCCATACAAATATACTTTTACATATATAATGTCTTCCGCATTTTCAACTAATGTTACCGTTGAAGGAGAAAGCGTATATCTTTTTTCACTTGTCAAATCAAATCGTAAAAAAAAGAAAGAGAAAATAATATTAATCAATAAGATGATTGCCAAAACAGCAAAAAACTGTATAAGATTATTTTTTTTTATATTGCGTATATTTTTACTTTCTTTCATAATTATTTAAACTTGCAATTTTACCAATTTCTACTTTTTAAGCGAAGTGCAGATAAATATAAAAACAGAATAATGATACTTAAAAAATAAATAATATCTCTTGTGTCAACAACGCCTCTGCTAATTGATTTATAATGATGACTAATACCCAATATTTTTATGATATATCCAAAAGAGCCGAAAATATCAAAAGAATACACATATTCAAATCCTAACCAAGCTATAAAACAAATTAACACTGAAAAGAGAAATGCAATAATTTGATTATCTGTCATTAGTGATATAAATAAGCCGATAGCTGCAAAAGCACCTCCCAAAAAAATCAATCCCATATACGAACCCCACATAGCTCCTTGATCAATATTCCCTTTGGGATATCCCAAAGCATAAACCGTAAAAAAATAAATCAAAGTAGGTAAAAGTGATATTAATAATAAGACAATGCTGGCCGCATATTTAGCTAAAATAATTTTACTATCACTAATCGGATAGGTGAGTAATAATTCGATGGTGCCTGATTTAGTTTCTTCTGCAAAAGAACGCATGGTTATGGCAGGAATTAACAGCAAAAAAACGATAGGAGCCAAGTTAAATAAGCCGTTGATATCCGCAAAACCTCTTTGCATGATATTGTCAGAAAAAGGGAATATCCATAAAAACAAACCTGTAAGAGTCAGAAAAACACCCATAACGATATATCCGACCAAAGAACCTAAAAAACTTTTAATTTCTTTTACAAAAAGACTATACATAGAAATTTCTTAAAAAACGTTGGATGCAAAGGTAAAACTTTTTTAGTTATAATCTTAAATTCTCTAAACAAATATTTTGATACAATACTATTTTATATTGCTTTTTCATTTACTTTTGTAAAAATTGTTTTTTTATTAATAATCATGATTAATCCTAACTTAAATCCGGATGCTGAAAATTTGAATCTTTCTGAAAAAGAAATAGAAAAAGTTATTCGACCGAGTGATTTTCGTGATTTTTACGGGCAAGAAAAAGTAGTTGAAAATTTAAAAATTTTTGTTCGAGCCGCCAAACAAAGAGGAGAAGCTTTAGATCACGTTTTGCTGCATGGTCCTCCCGGCTTAGGCAAAACTACCTTATCCCATATTATTGCTAACGAAATGGGGGTTAACGTAAGAGTAACTTCCGGCCCTGTAATAGATAAACCCGGTGATTTGGCCGGATTACTTACCAACCTTGAATCAAACGATGTATTGTTTATCGATGAAATACATCGTCTTTCTCCGGTGGTAGAAGAATATCTTTATTCTGCAATGGAAGATTATCGCATCGATATTTTAATTGAATCAGGACCCAATGCCCGCAACGTTCAAATAGGATTAAATCAATTTACCTTAGTGGGAGCGACTACCCGTTCCGGACTATTAACAGCTCCTTTACGATCACGTTTTGGCATTAATTTACGATTAAACTACTATGATACTGCAACTTTAGAGAGAATAATCGTTCGTTCGGCTTCTATATTACATATTGATATTGATAAAGATGCAGCGAACGAAATCGCCCGTCGCAGCAGAGGAACTCCCCGTATTGCAAATCTATTATTGCGAAGAGTACGTGATTTTGCACAAATCAAAGGAAAAGGGATTATTGATTTGGAAATTGCTAAATACGGACTTGCGGCATTAAATGTTGACATGTACGGATTAGATGAAATGGATAATAAAATACTTCTTACTATTATTCAAAAATTCAAAGGAGGTCCGGTAGGTATTTCAACCATTGCCACTGCTGTGGGCGAAGATGCCGGAACCATAGAAGAAGTGTACGAACCATTTTTAATTCAGGAAGGCTTCCTTATACGAACCCCTCGCGGCAGAGAAGTAACCGATTTGGCATATCATCACTTACACATCAATAAAGCTGAAAACATTCATCCCACGCTTTTTGATGAATAATACGTTGAATGTATGAAAAAAAACATACCAAATATTATTACCTTACTTAATTTAGCCTCCGGTATTGTTGCTATTATCCTAGCTTTGCATGATTATCTGCATGCTGCTGCCATAATGGTAATAGTCGCATCTTTGTTTGACTTCTGCGACGGATTGACAGCTAGGCTTCTACATGTACATTCGCTGATTGGAAAAGAATTAGATTCTTTATCCGATGTTGTTTCTTTTGGTGTCGCTCCGGCGATTATCATGTATCAATTATTGTTAAAGTCACATGATTTTATTCTCCCCCATTATGGAATTAATATTCCTGCGTTAATTTGTCCTGTTTTATTTGCCTGTTTTGCTGCTTATCGTTTGGCTAAATTCAACTTGGATACACTTCAAACTGAAAATTTTAGAGGATTACCTACTCCTACTGCCGCTTTTGTATTAATATCCTTTCCTTTTTTCCAAATGAACGATTATTCTATTATAATTTATATCATTACTATACTTGTACTTTCATTCTTAATGATATCGACCATTCCTTTATTTTCATTAAAATTTAAGAATTTGAAACCAAAAGATAATATTTTTCGTTATATAATTATATTTATAAGTATCCTATTATTAGGTTGTTTACAATTTAAGGCAATACCTTTTATTGTATTGATTTATATATTGTTATCTATGATTGAACTGTATTTAAATAAAAGATTAAAAAAAACATCCGAATGAAAAAATATATCATATTTATTCTTATAACTTCCTTATTTTTATCCTCTTGCAAGGTATTTTTGCCATCGCGGATGCTAAAAGTTACCTCGAAAGATCAAATCTCAACGTTTGATTCAATTGATATTTTACTAGAATATCGAATTGCTCCAAACGACCTTTTGAAAATCAATGTATATTATCAAAATGGAGAAGATTTTTTGGATATGTTTTCAATGGCAGATATAAGGACAATGACAACGGCAGCCAATCCAAATACCGGTATTGAGTTTTTAGTAGAATTTGATGGAAAAATCAAATTACCTTATTTAGGTTATGTTAAAATTGACAGCATGACCATGCGTGAAGCAACGCAATTTTTAGAAGAGTCCTATGCTACGTTTCTTAATAACCCCATGGTTCGCCTTCAAGTAACCAATAAACGTGTTACTATTTTTCCGGGCGGCAGTGGAGGAACAGCTAAAGTTATCAATTTAGTAAATAACAATACAACTCTCATCGAAGCACTTGCTCTTGCAGGTGGCATCAACGATGGGAAAGCCTATAAAATTAAACTCATACGTGGTGATTTAAAAAATCCCGCCATTTATCAAATTGATCTTTCTACTGTTGAGGGTCTAAAAAAAGCCGATTTAGTATTACAAGCCAATGATATTATTTATGTGGAACCGGCTAAAGTAGTAACACAATTTATGAAAGAATTTAGTCCTTATCTTTCTTTAGCCAACACTATTTTATTAGTTTTACAGCTTATTTTTTAAATAAATAATGGAGAAAAAATTATCAAATATAAATAACGAAGAAATAAATTTTAAAATAATTTTTATTATTTTAAAACGATATTGGTATGTGCTTCCTAGTTTGCTTTTTATTGCGTTAATAACTTCTTTTTTATATCTTCGTTTCACTCCGAGTATATATCAAGCCCGCTCGGTAATTCAAGAAGAAAGAAATAATAATGAAGATATTCTGAAAAAAGCTTTCAGTGGTGTTGCTACACGACGTATGGGAGAAAATGATATTTTGCAAAGTGTTAATTTAATTAAGTCTCCCATATTTTTAAACCAAGTTTTAGATGATTTATCTTTAGAAGTTGATTATCACAGACGAAAAATAATAAGAGAAGTAGAAATCTTCCCTGAAAGACCCTTTGAAATAAAAAAAATATATCTTAACCCAAAACTATATAATAGTCCTATTGACATTACATTCCAAAATGAAAATAAAGGAATAATCAGTTATATATTAAATGATGAAACATTTGTGTATTCATTTACATTAAAAAATAATCAAAATATTATATATACAACTCCGGATATACAATTTCAATTGCTTTTTAATGAGCCTGTTAAAAACTTACTTTCGTTATCTTATTTTGTTGTAATTCCTGATTCCATTTCAAAAAATAAAAAATACATAAAGAGTTTAAATGTTGTTCCAGATCCCGAAGAATCGGGAAGTATTACTATTTCATTGCAACATACTTGCCCAAATAAAGCAAGTATCATTGTAAACACTATTACACAAGAATTTCAAAACTTTTATTTGAAAAAAGAACAAGAAAGTTATACCAACATTTTGAAATACATTGATGAGCAATTGCTATTTTGGGAGGAAGAAGTTCAACGAGCAGAAAAAGAATTAGACGATTATAAGAAAAAACATAATATTGACGAAATTGAACTTTATCTTGAAAACATTGAAAAAATACAACCGGAATTAGAAGAAGCGGAAGAAAAATTAGCTGTGATTGAGCAAAATGAACGTGTATTAAATAATATTTTGACTATTTTAAAGAAAAATCTTGATAATAAAGAAGAAATAGATATTTATTTATTATTGGCTCAAATTATTGGTTCTGATTTTCAAAAATCATTAAATACAACTTTAGAAAATCTTCAAAAATTACTTATTGAAAAAGAAGCCCTTTTATACAATTATACCATCAATAGTGGTAAAATTAAACAAATTGACAATAATATTGAAACACAAAAAAAATTAATTCAACAAGCAGTAAAAGTTTCATTAGAAAATTTACAAAAAGATAAAAGTAAATTAATAGAAGATATAAATTTATATAGAGGTTCTTTGTTTACTCAACAAGATTATTCCTTGATGATGGAATTGAAAAAACTTCAGAATTTAACGGAAGTAAGTACAATTTCTTATAACAAATTACTGGAAGCTAAAATTTCATACTCTATAATACGCGCAGGAGTTACTTCTCCTTTTATAGTATTAGAAAACGCCACATCTGCCCTTGCTCCTATTTCTCCTAAAAGGAACATGACTTTTCTTATTAGTGTAATTATTGCACTCGGACTTGGTTTTGGTTTTTTATTTTTAAAATATTTATTTTATAATGAAATTCGAGATGTTGAAGACATTACTAATTACACCGAAATTCCTTTCTTGGGAAGTATTCCAAAATATACAGATAAAAGTTTTGAAACTTCTCAAATGATAGTTGATAAATATCCGAAATCAGCTATTGCAGAATCCATGCGTAAATTAAGAACTAATTTACAATTTATTAATAACCAAGAAGGATCAAAAATAATTTCCATCACTTCAACCATTCCCGGAGAAGGAAAAACCTTTGTGGCTATCAATCTATCCGCTATTATCACATATTCGGGAAAAAAAGTTATTATTTTAGACTTAGATATGAGAAAACCTAAAATTCATAAAGCATTTGATAGCTCTGAAAATTCCATTACCAATACCAAAGGAATGAGTAATATTTTAGCCGGAACTCATAGCTGGGAAGAGTGTGTGAAGGAAAGCCGATTAAAAAATTTATTTTTTATTACCGCCGGAAATATACCTCCTAATCCTTCAGAATTAATATTATCTGAAAGAATGAAAACAATTATTGAAGACTTGAAAAAATCTTTCGATTATATTGTTATAGATAACCCACCTATAGGTTTATTAGCTGATGCTATGCATAGCTTGCAAATTGCTGATTATCCAATTTATATATTACGTTCAATGTATTCGTATCGTCCATTTATTTTAACAATGGAGAATTTAAAGAAAAATTGTAATGTTAACAATTTATCTTTTGTGTTAAATGATGTAAGCCATTCTTCTCATGGAAATTATGGAGGATATGGTTACGGTAATTATGGAAGATACGGTTATGGAGGTTATGGTTATGGAGGAGGTTATGGAATCTACGGTTCATATGGCTATACATATGGGGATACCACCCCTAAAAAGAAACATTCATTTTATAGATTGCAAAAATTAAGAATTTATAGAAAATTCAAAAAAATTATTAATAAATAAGATATGAATATTATATCAACTACTATCTCCAATTTATTTATAATCTATCCAACGATATATGAAGATAAACGAGGACATTTCTTTGAATCATATAACAAACAAACCTTTGCATATTATGGATTAATAGCTGATTTCGTTCAAGATAATCAATCTCTCTCTGCTAAAAACGTTATTAGAGGATTACATTTTCAACGACCTCCATATGCACAAACAAAGTTGATACGTGTTATTTCTGGTGCTGCAATGGATGTTGCCGTTGATATAAGGAAAGATTCTCCTTCCTACGGAAAATATGTCAATGTATTATTAACAGCTGCTGAAAATACTATGTTTTGGATACCTGAAGGATTTGCACATGGTTTTATTGCCTTAGAAAACGACACTATACTTCATTATAAAACCACAAATTACTATAATAAAGAATCAGAAGATGCACTTTTATGGAGTGATATCCACTTAAATATTGATTGGGGTGTTTCTACTCCAATTATTTCTGAAAAAGATGCTTGCGCTGCTTCATTTAAAGATTTCATAAGTCCATTTTAACTATGCTGTAAATTTATAATTCCAATATTTCACATCCCAGCATCGCTGCATGCTGCTCAGCAGCTTTTATGGAATAATCACATCCTTCGGAAACAAATTGCTCTTCAATAAATAATTGTACAATATATTGTTTTCTATTTTTATTACTAATTTCTTTTGAAATTTTATATTCTACTTTATTTTTAACCTTTTGCGACCACGCAAGCAATTTTCCTTTGTAATTGGTATTTATTTTTGCAATTAATTCAATATCAAGATAAATATTGATAATTTTTTCAATTATAATTTTTTTTACGCTCTCATATCCTTTATCCAAATAAACAGCACCAATAAATGCTTCGAATACATCTCCAATAATAGATTCGCAGATCTTCAAATCACATCCATTTGTTTTAATAAATAAATCCAACCCAATTTTTCTACTTAATTTATTCAATTGATTGGCATTAACTATACGTGCTTGCAATTCATTTAAAAATCCTTCACTAGCAAATGGATACTTTTTATAGAGAAATTCTGCTATAATTGCATTTAGAACAGCATCTCCTAGATATTCAAGTCTTTCATTATTATCTTTATTCTTTTCATCATTAATAATGGATTTATGAATAAACGCTTGTTTATATAATAACAAATTATTGGGGTTAACCCCAAAAGTATTTTTAATATAAGATTGTAAATTTTTTTCTTCTTTTGAAATAAAAAGACTACAAAAATTAATCTTCATATTTTTTATAAACCAATGATGTATTTTGACCGCCAAAACCGAAGGAATTTGAAATTGCCACATTCACTTGGTGATTTTGTGAATGATTAAAGACGACATTTAAATTTTTATCAAATGCTTCATCATATTCAAAATGATTAATAGTAGGAGGAATGATATCATTCTTAATTGTAAGAACTGTAGCAATAGATTCGACTACACCTGCTGCTCCTAAAAGATGACCAATCATTGATTTAATAGCAGTAAGTTTTATATTATATGTATGTTCGCCAAACAAAGACATAATTGCTTTTGTTTCTGTTATATCACCTTGAATGGTAGATGTGCCATGCATATTAATATGGTCAACAGAATTGATAGATAAATTAGCATCTTCTAAGGCATTCTTCATGGCTAATTTAGCTCCCTCACCTATTGGATGAGGTGAAGCAATATGAAATGCATCCGCTGATAATCCTGCTCCTACTAATTCGGCATAAATAGTAGCATTTCTCGCTTTTGCATGTTCCAAACTTTCTAAAATAATTGCGCCTGCACCTTCCCCAACTACAAATCCGTCTCTATTTTTATCAAAGGGGCGGGAAGCTGTTTGAGGATCATCGTTACGTCTGGATATAGCACCCATACCATTAAATCCGGCAATTGTTAACTTATTAATCGGAGATTCAGTACCTCCTGCTACAATAATATCTGCTTTCCCTAATCGAATATAATTGAATGCATCCGCAATAGCATTTGCAGAGGAGGCACAAGCAGAAGAAGTAGTATAATTTAATCCTTTAAATCCGTATCTGATAGCAATATGGCCGGGAGCAATATTTCCTATTACTTTTGTTAATAGAAAGGGACCATAATTTGGAACAACTTCGCCTGCTAAAATACTTCTTTCCGTTTCATGACTTAAACTGGTAAACCCTCCCATTCCTGTACCGACAATAACACCAACTTTTTCTAAATTAACTGCTTTTAAATCAATATTAGAATCTATAATCGCTTCATCAGCTGCAGCAATAACATATTGGGAAAACAAATCCAATTTACGGGCTTCTTTTAACTCAACCCATTTTAAAATATCAAAATTTTTAATTTCGCAAGCAAAAGAAGTTTTAAATAGCGATGCATCAAAATGTCGGATTGGATAAGCCCCACTTACCCCTAAGAGCAAATTATTCCAATATTCTTTAGTATTATTGCCGATAGGAGTAAGTGATCCTAATCCTGTGATTACAACTCTGTTTAATTCCATAAAAATATAGAAAAACTATTTTTCTATAGCTTCTTTTACAAAATTAATCGCATCGCCAACAGTTACAATCTTATCCTGATCGCCTTCAGGAATTTTAATTTTGAATTCATTTTCAAAAACCATTAATAGCTCCACATTGTCTAATGAATCCGCTCCAAGATCATTTACAAAACTCTTTTCAGGAGTGACTTCTGCAATGTCTCTTCCTAATTTGTCAGCAACAATTGCTATTACTTTTTCTTCAATGTTCATAAACTTAATTTTTTAAATTTTGTGTTGCAAAAGTACATTTTTTTTACATAAGTGAAGCTTTTTTATTTATTTTTATTTAAAAGCTCAATATTTCATTAAATATCAATAAAAAAGATTTATTAAAAAAATTATTTTCTTTTGTTCTTACAAATAAAAATTATATTTTTGCACACGATTATTGATGTTTTTTTATTTTTTTATATTGAATTTTTTCTTAATAATTATCTTCTATGTCCATAAAAAAATCTTATTTTAAAATTCCCCATACCTTTACCATTGTTTTTATAATTATTGTAATTTCGTCTATTTTAACATGGATTATACCTGCAGGAGAATTTGAAAGAGAAATTCGCATCATTGATGGTAATTCCCGTGAAATAGTAATTCCAGATTCATATCATAGTGTTCAAAATGAGCCTCAAACATGGCAAGTCTTTTCAGCATTCTTTAAAGGTTTTATTAAAACCTCAAATATTATAGTGTTTATTCTAATGATAGGAGGCGCTTTTTGGATATTAAATTTTACCAAAGCAATTGATATAGGAATTATGTCTTTTTTAAAAATTATTACAAAAATTCAAAAATATCGACTATTCAAACATATTAATATTAATAACATCATTATTACTTGTATAATGATAGTATTTAGTTTATTCGGAGCAATATTCGGGATGAGTGAAGAAACATTAGCATTTATAATTATTTTTGTACCACTAGCTATTTCAATGGGATATGATTCCATTGTTGGGATGGCAATGTGTTATCTTGCTGCTCATGTTGGTTTTGCCGGTGGTATTTTTAATCCTTTTACTATTGGAATAGCTCAAGGATTTGCTGACATCCCCATGTTCTCCAGTTTTGAATATCGTTTTGTATGTTGGTGTATATTTACAACTATCGGAATTTTATTTGTACTTTGGTATGCAAATAAAATCCTAAGAAATCCTAGAAAATCATTAACGTATCACATTGATAACTACTGGAGAGAAAAAAGTAAATCAGATGATTTAGAAAAAGTACCATATTTTACTACGGTTACAGCCTGGATTTCATGGATTATTTTATCATTATTATTTATCTATTTATCCATAATATTCCCTCTAACAGAAATTAAGTTAAGTCATCAACTATTTTCTCTCCCTGTATTTCCAATCACAACGGTTTTGTTTATTTTATTAGGATTCCTCAGTGTAAAAAAAAGTGTGCATTTTTTTATACTATTGCTTTTATTTTTAACCATTTGGATGCTTATAATAGGTGTCTTAGGCTATGAATGGTACATTATGGAAATAGCTACTTTGTTTTTTTCATTAGGAATTTTCACCGGTATTGCTTACAATTGCTCTCTAGATAAAATAATGAAATTATTTCTAGAAGGATGTAAAGATATTATGAATGCAGCCTTAATTGTTGGCTTAGCAGGAGGAATTATCGTCATTTTACAAGACGGGAAAATTATTGATACAATTCTGAATAATATGGCTAACTCAATGCAAGGATTCGGAGAAGCCGGTACAGTAGGAGGCATGTATGGTTTTCAAACTTTATTAAATTTAATTATACCTTCCGGCTCCGCGAAAGCAGCTTTAACCATTCCAATTATGTCTCAATTTGCGGATTTACTTCAAATATCCCGCCAATCTATGGTGCTGGCTTTTCAATTTGGAGATGGGATAACCAATATGTTTACCCCTGCTTCCGGAGTATTAATAGGTTGTTTAGGTATTGCCCGAATTCCTTATACTATTTGGATTAAATGGATTTTTAAATTTTTAATTGTTCTTATCATATTGGGGTTTTTACTGTTACTTCCTCCTTTATATCTTAATATCAATGGCTTTTAGATTTTTTTCATAAATAACTCTTTTCTATAAGATATTTTTTGTACTTTTGCTGCTCAAAAGTGATAAAAAATGCAAGAAAAAGTAAAAATTTTAGCGATTAATCCGGGTTCTACCTCCACAAAGGTAGCTGTTTTTGAATTAGATATCCATGCTAAGGATAGTAACAAGGAAATTATCTCTTTGTTTTCAAAAAACATAAAACATAGTTTAGAGCAAATTAATAAATTTGCTCGCATTGTCGACCAATACAAATGGCGAAAAGAAAACATTCTTGAGGCATTAATTGAAAATAATATCAATCTAAAAGATATTAAATATGTTATAGGTCGTGGTGGGTTGGTAAAAAGTATTTCTTCGGGAATTTTCAAGGTAAATGAAGCTATGAAGCACGATTTGTTAATCGGTTATGCAGGTGAACATGCGTGCAATTTAGGAGGTCTTATTGCCGAAGACCTTGCGTGTAATTTAAATGTTGAAGCATATATTGCAGATCCTGTCGTTGTTGATGAAATGATTCCCATTGCCAAAGTAGCAGGACACCCCTATTTTCAACGAAAACCTATTTTTCATGCACTGAATCAAAAAGCCATTGCACGAATTTTTGCTCGTCAAATAGAGAAAAAATACGAAAAGTTAAATCTTATTGTAGCTCACATGGGTGGAGGTATTAGTATTGGTGTTCATTCTAAAGGATTAGTTATTGATGTAAATCAAGCTTTAAACGGAGACGGACCTTTTTCTCCTGAACGCAGTGGTTCTTTACCGGTAATTGATGTAATTAAAGCTTGTTTTAGTGGAAAATTTACCCAAGACGAACTAAATAAAATGATCGTAGGTAAAGGTGGATATGTTGCCTATTTAGGCACGAATGATGCTCTTGAAATAGAAAATCGCATGAAAAATGGAGATAAAGACGCTGATTTTTACCATGCTGCAATGGCTTATCAAATTGCAAAAGAAATAGGTGCCGCATCAACGGTTTTAGAAGGAAAAGTAGATGCCATTTTACTAACAGGTGGCTTAGCATACGATAAATTTTTTATTGAAAGAATTTCTGCAAAAGTAAAACATTTAGGTCCAATTCATACTTTCCCTGGTGAAGATGAAATGAATGCATTAGCATTTAATGTACTTTTAATGTTGAAAGGCGAAATTCCTTTAAAAGAATATAAATAATTTTTTATTTCTACTATTTTTCAACCAAACAACAATTCTTTAACTCGCATTTTGTTGACGTTGTACTATCTGTTTTTTCTACTATAGTATCCCCATCTTTAATGATTCTAAATGAACCTTCAGGCATTAATAAGGTATCAGAGTTATTTGCACTTTTATCCAAAAGGACAATACCTAAATAACAATCAATAAATCCATCTTCTTTTTTTGTACCGGTAAGGATTAATGCCGCTTTATATCTTACCCCTGTATAATGATGCCCCTTTACCGTAAAATAAGCCGTGAAATGGTGATCCTTACCTACTAAACAAGCATTTTCACAACTATCAATACGCATAATGGAATTATCGCCAACAAATTTTATGAAAGAATTTTTCCCCTCTTTATTTTGAAGTGATAATTTAAAATGATAATCCGGAAGAGAATCTATCAAACTGCTTTGAAAAGATGAATACAAAATCCGACAAGGGGAAAAAACATAAGATCCTTCAAGCATCGGAGGCGTATCTCCTTCATAAAGTGGTATTTGTTCAGAAATAGCATCTAAAATATCAGCTGGAACCATTTTATTCAATGATTTAAATTCATCTTTACGGCAAGCTGCTAAAACTAAGCCGCAAACCATACTACATACTATATATTTTTTAAATCTGAACATCCTTAATTTTTTGTTACAAAAATATAAAATAATAAAAGATGAATTCAAAGGTATTATTAAAGATTTAACTTTTTCTTTAAAATCTTATACCCTGTAATACTGATTCTGATACGTTCTTTTGTTATTAGTATAACAGATTGATGTTGTTCGCTTTTTTCAATACGACTTATTGCACGTAGCGCCACAATATACGAACGATGTATACGTATAAACATATCTTCAGGCAAATGCTCTTCAAAATATTTCATGGTTTGTTCTTTCAACCACCTTCCTCTGGATGTAACAATAGCAACATAATCACCTTCCGCTTGTAAATAAATAATTTCATCGATGGTTATAATGATTATTTTTTGTCCGTTACGAACACTGATTCTTTCCAAAACATCTTTTTTAGAACTAAAATTATTTGTTGTCGTTTCAGATAGAATAGGTGATATTTTTTCTTGATTAATTGAATTATAATAAAAAATAAAAAAAATATACAACAAACAAATGATATAAATACGTATTAGTAAGGTTTGTATAAAGATTGCAAAATAAGGATTAACAACTAAATAGAAAATCAGACTTTCTATCCCTAAAATACCCCCAATAAATATAATACCAAAAATTATTTTAAAAATAATTTGTATTGGCTTGTATCTGTTATCCAAATTGCCATAACGCAAGACATTCCAAATAACCAAACCTTGGCAAAAAAACAATAGTCCGAAAAGAAAAGCATCTGTTAAAATAAAAAATAAAGGAGAAGAAAAAACAAAACCCAAACTAAAAGCATAGGTCAAAGCTATAGTAAAAGAAATTATTAAATATTTCCAATATTCGAGCTTTGACCTAATTAAATTACTCATAGATTTATTATTTTATTTCGCATCCTGCAAAAGAACAATGGATATATATTAGCAATTCTCTACTCATATCAATGGGTTTTCGACTGCTTAAACGTTTATCTGAAATACCTCCGAATGACATTTGTTTTTCAACTCTGATATTCCATTCTTCGGGAATTATAAGATTAATTCCTGCAAAATGACCGTCAATACGTAATTCTGTAACACCTTCTTTCAAAGACGTATGACGCAAATCCAACGTTACTTCAGCAAAGGAAACATCAATTTTACCTCCTTTAAATTCAGTATCCAAAACCACTTCTTCAATTGCACTGAAAGACGTTATGATATTTACTTGACCATCGACATTTTGGTTTAACTGTTTCCCCCAGTCATTCTGTGAACGACTGTGTTTACAATTCCATTTTTCGCGGATACGCGATGGCAGAAATATTATAAAAACTCCAATAATAATAAAAAACATTGCCCAATAATATTGTTCAAAGTTTTTGAAAAAGAAAAAATCCGGATAGATATAACCTATCTTAGGCAATAAGAAATACATACTGAAAAAGAAAGCTACAAATCCGCCAAAAAAATGCTTCTTGATCATTAATATAAGACCTACAACCACTCCTAGCATCGGCCATGAAATGATAATAGCCTTCCATTCAAGCATTAAAACTCCAGCATTGAATGCGAATAATAGTACTCCGACAGCTATTAATAGTATTCCAAATAATAAACCATCAACAAGATTTCGTTTTGTTTTAAAATTTTCGTTTTGCATGACATAAATATTTTTAAAGTTTTGCAGCAAAAGTATCGCTTAAAAACAAGCATATACTGTATTAATCGATGAAATAACTATAAATTCCTGATGAAATCATATATTTAATAGGATAAACCTCGTATTTTATCCGAAATACTTTTTATAATTACAAATTGATTTAACATTTATAATTTTTCTTTCTCTTAATAATTTTATTGTCATTTTAAAACACCCTGATAAACGCGATAAAATTTGTTATTAATTATTTCTTTGTCATAACTATCAAGCACAAATTGCCTTAATGTATCAGGAGAAAACAAGGGAAATGAATCCATCATATTATTCATTCCATTAAAAAGAGCATCTTCATCGCCGGGAGGAATAATGAAACCGCGACCTTCACCAAGCATTTCAGGTATAGCACCTGTACTCGTTGCTAAAACGGGTGTACCACAAGCCAAGGCTTCCATTACTACACAAGAAAAAGTTTCAAAATTGGAAAACATTACAAGAAAATCGGCTGTCTGATACCATTTTGCTAAGTCTTCCATACTTTTCTTTCCGTGAAAAATTACGCATTTCGATAAATTGTTTGCGTCAATATAAGGTTTATATTGCATCTTATCATAATCGTGTATGACATGTATCTCAAAATCATTTCTGTTTTTATACAAGCGATTAATAACACGTAATATTCCGGAAAAATTCTTTTCTTCATCATTCAAAGAAGAAACATGTAATATTTGTATTTTTTCTTTTTTTGTTGGTTTTTTTAATGTAAATAGATTTAAATCAACTACATTTGGAATTACTTCAATGTGATTTTTCACTCCGTAGGATTGCATATTTTTTTTCAGTTCATCACTAACAGCTGTTATCATAGCTGCTTGTTTGTTAATTTGCACGATTTTCTTTTTTATTTTAATTTCTTTTAATCGTCTGTCTTTGTATGAATACACAGACCAATGCTCGCTTAAAACATAGGGTAATTTATATCGCCACTTCCAATACATAGCAACACTTCCAAGAGGTAGAGTAACGTGAAGATGTACTAAATCGGGAATAAAAATATTTTTTTTAATATATTGCAATCCAAAATTATACCCTTTAAAAAGACGATACTTATTAATCTTATTTATCAAAGGATTAGTCTTTGATTTACAAGCCTTTACAGCAATGACTACTTGAATAAAGTTATCAACAACTTCATGCTTTATTTCTCTATTTTTCTTTATATTAGAATCTGAAATAACCATCAAAACAACAGAAGGATTCTTCAAAGCAATGGCGTTAACATGTCGTAAACAAAAATTGCCTTTTGTTGGGTCTTGTAGTGTAGGATACCAACTTACAAGATGAAGAATATTATATGGCTTTGTTTTTATCATGATTTCTAAGAATTTTTTTTATTTCTGTTTGTAATAAAAGGATGTCTTTTTTATCAATCCACAATTCTTTAAATTTTAGATGCGAATGTTTAATGAAACGGATAAAAGTGTAGATAAAGCTTGAAATATAGGATAAAGATGTAATCCCTCCAACGCCTAATATAACATCCATATAGGATTTACTCGAAAACCAAGGGATAAGTGATATTCCGAGTCCGGCAGTTATAATCACTCCGATTAGTGAAGCGATGGCATTGATTTTATACAAACCGAAACTTGAAAAATAGTGAGAAACAATTATATTACAAGAAAAAAGTACGATTCCGAGCGCTAAGACATACAATAATTTTTTTGATTCCATAAATTCGGGACCGAATATCCATGCTATCCATTGTGCCGGCAAACAAACCAAAAACAAAGTAGCACAAAAAGCAAAAGCAAAACTTAATTTTAAAAAAGCCAAGCTTAATTTTTTAGCATAAGCAATATTATCTTTACAATTTGAAATTCTTGCATATTGAACGGTTGCCATACTCTTAGGTAAAATCCATACTGCTTCCGATAGTTTTGTGCCTAAATCAAAAAGTCCTAAGGCTTTCCTTCCGGAACAAAATTCAATAATATAATAACTCAATCGATAATTTAATAGTTGAGCAAAATTTGCAATTTGTATAATAAAACCATAAGACAGCATGTGTTTTAACAACAAAAAAATATTATTAAAACCATTAAATTTTAAATCTTTCCAAATATAAGGAATACTAATCAAAGCTACTAAAAAATGAGAAAAAAGATAGGCGTAAATAAAGGATGAAATTTCTTTCACATGTAATAAAAATAAAAGTATCACCATCAAAAGTAGCTGAATAATAATTTGAATAAGACTTAAAATATTATAAATTTTAATTTTTTCATATGATAATATTACCAATGAATTGATATAATATAACGAAAAGAAAATAGAGGAAAAAAACAAATGCCAAACAAACTCCTTTGGAATTAAATTAAGCACAAATAAAAGATAGGTTCCCAATATATTTATCAATAAATTAAAGATATAAGAAAGAAAAATAAGTTGAAATCCATTGTTCCTGGGAAGCATATAGACAAGAGAAGGACCACCGAAAAAAGAAGTTAAATTTTGTAAGATAGTAACACCTAATAAAAAAAGTCCAATAGTACCTAAGCCACTTGGTCCGAATTCATGGGAATTAATTATAACAATACCGAACGATATCAGTGTACAAAAAATACGTGCTCCAAATGTTCCTATAACTTTTCTAAACATTTAAAAATCTAATTTAATGAGCTTCTAACCAATTATTTCCTGATTTCATATCTATTTCCAAAGGTACTGTTATCGGCATTGCATTAATCATTCCTTGATATACAATGGATTTCATTTCTTCCAATTCAGGTTTATACACATCAAAAACCAATTCATCATGAACTTGCAAGACAAAAAAAGATTTTAACTTCCTGTTTTGTATTTCATTGTAAATCTTTATCATTGCTAGTTTAATCATATCCGCTGCCGAACCTTGAATGGGTGCATTTATGGCATTGCGTTCGGCTACTCCTCTGATAATAGAATTATTAGAATTAATATCCCTTAAATACCTTCGGCGTTTCATCAAGGTTTCAACATAGCCATTTTTTTTGGCAAAGCTTTTTTGGCTTTCCATAAATTTTTTTATTTTTGGATATTTTTCAAAATACTGCTCAATAATTTCCGCTGCTTCCTTACGCGAGATATTTAATCGTTCGGATAAACCGAAAGTAGAAATGCCGTATATAATACCAAAATTCACTGTTTTAGCATTTCTACGCATCTCACGCGTAACTTTATTTAAAGGCACATTAAAAATTTTTGATGCGGTTGCTGCGTGAATATCTTCTCCATTGCAAAAAGATTCAAACATGCTTTCATCTCCACTCATAGCCGCCATTAAACGTAATTCTATTTGTGAATAATCTGCCGCTAAAAGGATATAAAAATCATTTGCAGGGATAAAAGCTTTTCTGATTTCTCTTCCTTCCTCATTACGGATGGGTATATTTTGTAAATTCGGATTGCTGGAACTTAATCTTCCTGTTGCAGTAACTGCCTGATTAAATGATGTATGAACACGTCCTGTGAGTGAATGGACTAAAGTAGGAAAAGCTTCGGCATAGGTCGATTTTAATTTCATTAAGCCTCTATATTCTAAAATAAGGGGAATAATGGGATGTTTATGTTCTAATTTTTGCAATACTTCTTCGCCGGTTTGATATTGTTTAGATTTTGTAAGTTTTGCATTTTCAATGATTTTTAATTTTTCGAACAAAATAATTCCTAATTGTTTAGGGGAAGAAACATTAAAAGATTCTCCCGAATATTCAATTATTTTGTTTTCTATTTCTTCCGCTTTTATTTGTAATTTTTTCGCATAGGAAATCAAAAAATCGGTATCAATTTTCATCCCCTTTTGTTCCATACTTGCTAAAATAGGGACCAAAGGCATTTCAACTTCATTGAATAAGAGGTCTCCATCTTTTTCTTTTAATTGATTTTCTAAAAGATAAAAAAGTTGTAAAGTAATATCGGCATCTTCGCAAGCATAATCTTTAACTTTCTCAATAGGGATTTGCGACAAGTTATTGTTTTTTGGATCTTTTCCTATTAAGCTTTCATAAGTAATGGGATCATAATTAAGATAGCTTTTTGCCAAAAAATCTAAATTATGTCGCATTTCAGGTTCAATGATATAATGTGCCAACATAGTATCAAAACATTTCCCCTTGACTTCGACTTGAAAACGCTGTAAAACTTGCATGTCGAACTTCAAATTTTGTGCGATTTTTTGTATAGATGGATTTTCAAAAACAGGTTTCAATAATTTCATCCAACGAAGTGTTTCTTCATAAGATGAAGGCATTGCTATATAATATGCTTTATGAGGTTCGGTAGTTATGGATAATCCTAACAATTTTACCTGTATTAAATCCAAACCATCGGTTTCTGTATCAAAACAAATTAATGAAGTATTTTGTAATGTAAGTGTTAATTTTTCAAGTGCTTCGTACGAATTTATCAGTTGATAATAATGTGAAGTAGTATGAATAGATGAAAAAGTAGAAGCTTCACTTTTTGCAATTTGATTTTTTTCACTATTTGAAAATAGATTTGGCAAAATAGGAGAATCCGAATTTTCTTTACTCTTCACAAAATTCATATATATTCGTTGAGCAATATTTTTAAATTCGAGTTCTTCAAAAATTTGCTTTAGTTTATTCAAATTCGGTTCTTTTATTTCCAATAAAGCTTCGTTAAAATCAATAGGAACATCTAATAAGATAGTTGCCAGCATTTTAGATGTTAAAGCCATTTCTTTTCCCTCTTCTATTTTTTGACGAAGTTTTTCGTTTGTTATGTTATTTGCATTTTCAATAAGTGATTCTATTGAGCCGAATTCAGCAATTAATTTTTTTGCTGTTACTTCACCTATTCCTTTGATTCCCGGAATATTATCTGACGCATCTCCCCACAACCCAAGAATATCGATTAATTGTTCCGGTCTTTGAATGCTATATTTTTCGCATATTTCTTTTGTTCCCAAAATACTAATACTATTCCCCAAATAGGCAGGTTTATACATAAATACTTTATCGGAAACCAATTGTCCGTAATCTTTATCTGAAGTAACCATGTAGACTGTAAATCCCTTGTTTTCTGCCTTTTTAGCCATAGTTCCTATTATATCATCTGCTTCGTATCCGGCAAGTTCCATCAAGGGAATGTTAAACGCGTCAATTATGCTTCGAATATAAGGTAAACTTAAAACAATGTCTTCAGGAGTACTTTCTCTATTTGCCTTATATTCTGCATAATCAATTTGCCTTAAGGTAGGACCATAGGTGTCAAATGCAACAGCAATATGGGTTAAATTGTCTTTTTTAATAATTTCATAAAATGAATTTGTAAAACCTAAAATAGCAGAAGTGTTTAATCCTTTAGAATTGATGCGCGGATTTTTATTTAAAGCATAATAAGCTCTATAAATCAGAGCCATTGCATCTATAAGGTATAAGTTTTTTTGAAATTTCTCCATACAAATATGAATATTTATTGAATATACAAAAGTACACGATTTTTTATCATAGACTTACTTAATTTAAAATTTATACTTTAAAATGATTTAAAAATATTTCATTAATTATAATTTTATATATATGTATTTCTGTGTTTTATAGCTAAAATGAGTTTCTATTAATAGAATTAATAAATTTATATTATAAAAATTTGTATATTCGAAGCCTAATAATTAATACTTAGATAAAATAAAATATCATTAACTATCAGCTTGTTTTATTAAATTTAAAGCTTTTTGAAAATAGAAAAAAAATAAATCATTTCAATAATTTACCTAAAAGTGTCAATAATTTGAAAATTTAAAAAAATGAACATAATTCTACGTTTACTTTATAAAAATACTTTGAAAATTATTATTAATTAAATAACAGAAAAATGAAAAAATATTTACTTTTTATCAGTTTTTTTGGATTTCTCAATACAGCATTAAAATCTCAAACGATAGTCGGAACACAAAATTTTGACAGTATTGTTAATTGGACTATTACTCCAAGCGGCTCATGGACTGTAAATACGGTTTATACAGTCAGCAATCCAAAATCTTTTCATGGATTTGTTCCAAATCAATTAGGGGATTCTATCATGGTTACAACCCCATTTTTTGATTGCACACAATATGCATTTGTATGGTTAAGTTTTAACCATATTTGTAAAATAGCAAGTAACGATATTGCTCAAATTGAAATGCAAGAAGATTTAACGGGCGCACAATGGCAAAAAATTCCTGCTAGTTGTTATTTAGGAAATACTCCAAGTGCCTATTTACAACAACGATTCAATCAAAACAGTTATGTTGATTGGCAACCGACAGATTCATTAGCAACACCTAACAATTCCTGGTGGAAAGAAGAACGCTTTGATATTTCAGCTGAAGCAGGTTGGGGAAGAGTTAGGTTTCGTTTTAAAATCAAAAGAGGAAATACCATAGGCACTCAATTTGCTTATGGATGGTTATTAGATAATTTTGAACTCAGAGGAGGCTCTCACGAGTTAGATCCTCCTACCTTAACATTACTTACTCCAGTATATAAAGATACCGTTTACGGGGTTGGTACTTTCGATATACGAGCCACAGTAGTTGACGCTGAAGATAGTTTGGTTAAATTAACATATACTATCAACAACGGTTCTCCAAATCAAGTAATTATGACTAAAGAAAATGCAACCACATTTTCAGCAATTATTCCACAACAAATTTACGGCACAAATGTGTCTTATACTGTCAGAGCGGAAGATTCTGTTGGTAACTATATTACGGAATCACATTCTTTTATAAACATTAGACATCCGAATAATCCCAATTATTTAAATGGGGCAGCGATGTATTCCATTGATACTCCACATACTATGAAAGTTGTGGCGAACGTCAGTCTTCCTATATACATTAAAATTCAAAATACAGGATTAAATAACTTAACTTCAGCAACTATTTATTGGAGTGTAAACGGAGTTATGAAGCCAAACTATAATTGGACAGGAGGTAATTTACCGGTTGATTTTGCATCTACTTCTTTTCATATTGGGAATTATACTCCTAGCTTAGGCTATGATACGATTGTAATTTGGGTTAAAAATCCAAACGGTGTTTACGACAGTATTCCAAAAGATGACACTCTTTCCTTTATTACTTACGGGTG
>JAQVNO010000015.1 GCA_028703095.1 Bacteroidales bacterium | reverse complement strand
AAAAAATTGTACTTTTGCCCATGAGTAAATGTGTTAAATTTCGAAGTACAAATTTACTCAAATGAGAAAGGAGGTTTAATTATCTCCTTCTCTTTTTTTTATTTTTTTATCGGACAATAGTGATTTTATTACTAAAGAATACTACGTTTTTAAAAAAACATCAAATGATATTATTTTTTTAAGTATCTTTGCTTCGCAATTCAATGTGAACGTTTAACAGCCATACGCTATATGAAAAAAGCATTTTTTTTACTAGTAAGCCTCCTGATATTTAATCAAGTTGTAGGCAGCAACATTGATACTGCCACCGCTAAAACAGTGGCAAAAAACTTTTTCGGTGCCACCTACCCTGCTGCCATTCAAAAGCATCTTACTGATTTCAGCTTGGTTTATCAGGCAAACACCCATCAAAAAAGCGGTGAAACAAACTCCTTGTTTTATGTCTTCAATGCCGGAAGTGAGGGATTTATCATTGTAGCTGCAAACGACAGGGTAAAACCTATATTGGCTTATTCGAATGAAACTCCTTTCGACCCTACCAACATTCCCCCGAATACAGCATGGTGGTTATCTTCCTATGAACAAGAAATTGAATATACTATCAACAACAACATTGCAGCCACACCTTCCATCACTCAACAATGGCAATCCCTGATAAGCGGCAACATTCTTATGCAAAAAAGTCATAAAAATTCGGGAGCTCCTTTAATCACCACCAAATGGGGACAAGGCAATCGTTACAATAGTTTATGTCCATACGACACCGCTGTTAGAGCCTATTGTGCCACCGGTTGCGTAGTAGTGGCAATGTCGCAGGTAATGAATTACTGGGAACATCCCGTTAAGGGTTTAGGTTCTCATTCCTATGTAGATCATCCCTTCGGTGTTTTATCTGCCGATTTCGAAAACACAACTTATCTCTATGATTCTATGCCCACAAGCCTCTACTCATCTACTCGTGCCACACAAATTCATGCTGTGGCTACTTTGATGTATCATTGTGGCGTTAGCATTGATATTGATTACGGAGTTTATGGGAGTAATGCTTCCTTAGCAGAATATACAGCAGGCTCTCCCAGCGCGGAACTGGCTCTTAAAACCTTTTTCGGCTATCCCGATGTCATTGGCTTAAACAGATCTCAATATTCAGAAGCCCAATGGGTACAAATCATAAAAAACGAAATAGATTCCGCTCGTCCGGTATTGTACCGCGGTAGCGGTGATGTGGGAGGACATGCTTTTGTTTTCGATGCCTACAACGACTCCGATTACTTCCATGTAAACTGGGGATGGACAGGCTATGCCGACGGATATTTCCTCGTTTCTGCATTGAATCCCATGAGTTATTCTTTCCCCAACGGACATTATATTCTTATCAATATTAAACCGACACAACACAGCATTATCCCCGACACCAACCACATCGTTTATATTACCCCTAGCGGTGCCGGTAAAAAAGACGGCTCTTCTTGGGATAATGCAAGCCCCCATTTAAGTTTTGCCGTAAAAAGACCCTATGCTTCTCCTACTCAAATATGGGTTAAATCAGGAACGTATTACGGAGACACTACGCTGGAAACAGCCTTCCAGATAGCTGCCAACAACAAAGTGTATGGCGGTTTTGCAGGTAATGAACCCGCCAATTTCAATATAAACTTACGAAATTTCACACAAAACACCTCTATACTTGACGGCCAACACAAACAACGGGTCGTAGCAACTGCCGGAGCGACAGACACCAATCGTTCAATTTGTGATGGCTTTATCCTTCAAAACGGCTATACGGAAACCGGAGGTGCAGGTGCTTTTATGAACGGAGGAAAACTATCAAACTGCATCATCCGCAACAATACCAACGACAGCAGCTATGGTGGTGGTGTCTATGTTATTGGAAAAGCTATCTTGGTGAATTGTAATATTTACAACAACACCGCTATCTTCGGAGGAGGTGCTATGATATGGGATACCACCTATTTAGTTAATTGTAATTTTGTCAATAATACGGTTACCTCTAATGGCGGAGGAATTTATGTGGGAGACACTTGTTTTGCCGTCAACTGCATCTTCTGGGGAAACAAAAGAAATACTTATGCCAATCAAATAGCAAGCAGCAGCAGCACCCTCACCGATATTCGCTATTCTGCTATACAAGGCGGCTACACAGGAAATAACAACATCAATCTGAATGCTTCTAATGACGGCATTGATACTTTTTACTATGTGCATTTTACTAATCCGGCACTTAATGATTTTACACTCAGCAGCTCTTCCCCTTGCATCGATGCAGGTGATGTAATCGCTAAAAACATAGGAGCTACCGATTTATCCGGCTTGCGAAGAATTAAAAACGGACTAATAGACATGGGTGCCTATGAATACGGTTGCTATACAAACAATCTATTGACAGATACTGCTTGCGGGGGAAGCCTCTATGAAAAATATGGTTTTTATCAACAACTTAAGAATACGGGAAATCTGACGTTAATACAAAAAACAATAGGCGCTAACGATTGCGACAGCATTGTAACGCTTAAGCTTAACGTTCTTACTTCTGAGAATATCGAAGTAGAAGATGCCATTTGCTTGGGTGAACGTTATACCGCCCATGGCTTCGACACTATACTCGTCTCTGTAGGAACACTGTTGCTTCAACAACACCTGTTTAACTCCTACGGTTGCGACAGTATCCTTAGCCTGACATTGCATGTATCAACAACTGACAATGTAGAATTGTATGATACGCTGTGCCATGGTGAAGCCTATTTGAAAAATGGATTTGAAATTCACAGCGACACCTTGACAACAGGTAGTTTCCTTTATAATTTTTCTACTTTCAATATGTACGGTTGTGACAGCAACATCATGCTATATCTGACAGTACATCCGGTCAACGACACTATTATCAACGAGGAAGTGTATCAAGGAGAAATATACAACAACAATGGGTTTCTCATCCACACCGACACTTTAAGCATCGGGACATTTATGTTTACACAAAACGCCCTTAATCGGTACGGTTGTGATAGCATCATCCACCTGCAATTAAAAGTGTCTGTAGGAATCAACGAAATACAAGCAGAAAATACCATTATAGTTTACCCCAATCCGGCAAATACTTACCTCGACATTCAACGTAATAACATTGATTTTCAAGATATAGAAGCATGCTTGTGCGACATAACAGGAAAAGTAATTTCAAAAACAATGCTCCAAGAAAGACTAAGTCGTATGGATATTTCTTCGTTTGCTAAAGGTATGTATTTCTTGAAAATACAAACAGACAAGCATACAATTAGAACAATAAAAGTGATTAAACAATAAGTATACACACCCCATACTAATTCTATGGAAACCGAAAAACAACGCCTATCCCAACTTGTCGATGAGTTAAACACTCACAACCATAACTATTACGTACTGGATAACCCGAGTATCAGTGATTTTGAATTCGACACTCTGCTCAATGAGCTTATAGCATTGGAGAAAGCCCATCCTGAATGGGTGCAAGCCGATAGTCCTACGCAACGTGTAGGAGGACAAATCACCAAGAACTTCGACCATGTAACACACAGTTCTCCTATGCTATCGCTGGGAAACACCTACAACAAAGAAGAGTTGGAAGCATTCGATGCCCGTGTAAAAAGCGCTCTCGGCATGGAAACAGTGGATTATGTCTGTGAATTAAAATTCGACGGGGTTGCTATTGCACTCATTTACGAGAATGGTTTACTCAATAAAGCCATCACCCGTGGCGACGGCACACAAGGGGATGAAGTAAGTCTCAATGTGAAAACAATACGCTCCATTCCACTCAAACTTTCAGGAGACGCTCCTTCACACCTGGAAGTAAGAGGTGAAATTATTATGCCTCACAGCAGTTTCGATCAACTCAACAAAGAGCGTGAAGAAATTGGCGAAAATCTCTTTGCCAATCCCCGCAATGCCGCTTCCGGAAGCCTTAAGTTGCAAGATTCTGCTGAAGTTGCTCGCCGCAAGCTCGATTGTTTCCTGTATTTTTTGCAAACTCCCTTACCGTATATTCACACCCATTACGAAAGCTTACATCAATTGAAATCATGGAAATTCAAGGTAAGTCCCTACTCCTGTTTGTGCCATTCTATGGATGAAGTAATCAGCTTCATTGAAACATGGAACGAAAAAAGAAAAACACTTCCTTTTGATATTGATGGCGTTGTGCTGAAAGTAAACGATTTTCACTTGCAAGAACAATTAGGATTTACGGCTAAAAATCCCCGTTGGGCGATAGCTTATAAATACAAAGCCGAACGCGTTACTACCCGCTTACTGGAAGTCAGCTATCAGGTAGGACGTACCGGTGCCGTTACCCCGGTTGCTAACTTAGAGCCTGTTCTCCTTGCCGGAACGGTGGTAAAAAGAGCATCCCTTCACAATGCCGATATCATAGCACAACTCGGTATTCACCTCAACGATATTATCTATGTGGAAAAAGGAGGCGAAATCATACCCAAAATAGTAGATGTCGATAGAAGCCAAAGACATGCTAATACTCAAGAAGTAAAATTTATAACTCACTGTCCGGAATGTGGGACCAAACTACAACGTAAGGAAGGAGAATCTGCTTATTACTGTCCGAACAGCAAAGCCTGTCCTCCTCAAATCAAGGGGAAAATCGAACATTTTATCAGCCGTAAAGCCATGAATATAGAGAGTTTGGGCGAAGGAAAAATCGATCTGCTTGTCGAACAAAAATGCATCGCTCGTATTGAAGATTTATACAAACTTAAACCCCAAGATTTAATAGGATTAGAGAAAGCCTATGTTAACAATGACAAAGAACGTATCGTCAGTTTTCGTGAAAAAACAGTACAAAACATACTCGATGGCATTGAACAATCAAAACAAATAGCCTTTGAAAGAGTGCTCTTCGCCATCGGCATTCGCTATGTAGGAGAAACATCCGCTAAAAAACTGGCAATGCACTTTAAAACCATGAATGCCCTGATGCACGCCTCTTTCGATGAGTTGATAAGCGTAGAAGACATAGGCGAAAAAATAGCGGAAAGCATATTGCTGTTTTTCAAAGAGGACGACAATATAAAAACGATAGAAGCCTTGAGCAATAGCGGGCTTCAATTCAGCCTTTCAGCCTCTGCCCTGCCCATTTCCGAGCAATTCAAAGGACTGAGTTTTGTCGTTAGCGGGGTCTTCAGCAGTCCGCAAGCAAGAAAAGAAATAGAAGAATTAATCCAAAAACATGGAGGCAAACTATTGAGCAGCGTATCAAACAAACTCAGTTTTGTGGTTGCCGGTGAGAACATGGGTCCTGCCAAGCTGGAGAAAGCCATGCAATTAGGCATCCCCATTATTTCGGAAGAAGAACTGAGGCAAATGATTAATAAAGCATAAAGCTATCATGAACTATACATCCATCAAAGGCAAAGTAATAAAAGGTAATAAAATAGGCAGGCAACTCGGCTTTCCTACTGCCAATATTTCAACCTCGGAAGCATTGCCCGAAAAAGGAGTTTATGTTGCCGAAATCCGGATAAAAGGCCAAAACTATTACGGAATAGCAAACATCGGCACCCGCCCTACTCTCCACCTCTCTCAACTAACGGTAGAAGTCCATATTCTCAATTTCTCGGATTATCTCTATGACCAAATCATAGAGATAACTCCTTTGCAATATATTCGGAAAGAAATGAAATTCAAAACGATGAAGGCATTGCAACTGCAAATGGAAAATGACAAAGTGTTTACCTTACACTGGATTCAATCGCACGATAAAAGCTAACCATATTTTTTGTAGTTTTTTCATAACTAAATTGATAGTACTAAATTTCATTTGAGTAAGTATATTTTAATAATTACATACGTATCTTCTTTTGATTTTCAAGCCTTCCGTTGACCATTTCTAAGCTTAGTTTTACCTATTAACAAGCCTTCCGTTGATCATTTCTAAGCTTAGTTTTCATAGGTGCATAATTAGGTATTGAAAGGAAGATAGCCTACTACCTCTCATTAGCATACTATTCGGCTTGTCGGATATAATTGAATTTTTATATATCTTTGCTAAAAATAATTATTAAAAGCATCTAATCTATACGTGAAATGAAAAAAATTGGAATTTTAGTAGTAGGCACACTCTTGGTTGTGCTGAGTGCTTGTGAGAAAAAAGTAAATTGTGAGATGCTAACTAATGCCTTGCTGCATTATGACCAAGAAAAAGCAAAAACGGAAATCAACAACCTATGCACTGATTTAAATCCTCATGGACAGGACAGAAAGAAAACCATAGCCTGCTTACTTAACCGAAAATTATCAGACTTCATGAAAATTGCCAGTTATAAAATGGCATTAAAAAGCTAATATGTATTATTTTTTATGTAATTTTGCAGTTGGAAATTTTCAATGAAACCATTTTTGAATAAAACCGTTACCGATGACAGCATCCATGTCCTTGACAACTGCAAAAAAACAGTTATTCCCCTCTCATATGTTCAAAACAAGTAGCTTTTTCTTTATTTACTTATTATTTTTCAATTCGTTATATTCTCAGACCGGCTATGATGAAATCTATGACTTTGATAAGTTCAAACAAGGCTGGGCTTTGGTAGAACTCAACAAAAAGTATGGATTCATCGATACCAAAGGGCTTGAAGTTGTCGCTCCTATTTATGACAATGTTTACAAATATCAAGCGGACATGGTCGATTGGTTAAAAGTTGAGAAAAACAAGCAATACGGCTTCATTAATAGCGATGGAAAAGAAATAGTTCCTCCTATATACGATGAGATTAACAAATTCGGTGAATTTCAATATCATTGGGCACTCGTTAAGTTAAAGGGAAAATACGGATTCATCGACACCACAGGGAAAGAAGTCATACCCCCGCAATACAACAACATTTATCGTTTCAACTATTATAAAGAAGGATGGGCGGAAGTTGAGTTGAATAAAAAACTCGGATTCATCAATACGGAAGGGCAGGAAATAGTAGCTGTTATGTACGATGATTTTTACCGCAACAGTGATTATATTGTAGATTGGGTAAAAATAAAAAAAAACAACAAATACGGCTTCTTGGATGCGACAGGAAAAGAAATAGTCTCTCCCGTTTACGAAGAAATCGGTAGTTTTGATTCCTATCAATATCATTGGGCTTTAATGAAAGCCAAAAATAAATACGGCTTTATCGATACTAACGGAAAAGAAGTCATACCCCCCACCTATGATAAAATTTATAAATTCAACAGCAACAATTTAAGACATTGGGCTTTGATTAAATCCAACAACAAATATGGATTTATAGACCTAAGCGGGAAAGAAGTTGTTCCTCCCCTTTACGATAATATTGGAGATTTTGGCGACAAACATCCCTTTTGGGTAGAAGTAAGCATAGGAAGAAAAAAATTCTTTTTGGATGAAGAAGGCAAAACAGTAATAACAAAGCAATAGTTGTATCTTTTTTATAGTATCTTTGCACTATCTTTTAAATCAATTACTAAAAAAACTCATAAAACATTTATCATGTCAGAATATCGATTATTCATTATCATATTCGTTTGTATTTTTCCTGCAATTATACAGGCACAATCATTAGAAGCGACGGAAACACAAGCTTTGCTAGAGGTAAGTGTCAGCAGTATGGAAGGGAAAGCACGAACGGGAGAAATCATACTACTTAAAGGAAAGAGAACAAAGAAAATATTCAAAGGCATAACCGATGCCAAAGGAAAATTTGCGTTGTTGATTCCCGAAGGGGATACCTATCAAATACAGTATAAAACTTTTAGCGGGGATATCAAATACGATGAAATTACCATTCCAAACGAAGCGGGAAGGTATACCTATCAATTTAATATTAGTTACAATCCTGCTAAAACATTCACATTGAAAGATGTTTTTTTCGATACGGGAAAATCCACCTTACGTCCGGAATCCTACAAGGCACTAAACGAGTTCGTGGAACTCATGAAAGCCAAACCATCCCTGATAGTAGAAATTAGCGGTCATACTGACAATGTAGGTTCTTCTGAATCAAATCAGAACTTATCGCTTCAACGTGCCAATGCCGTAAAAAACTATCTCATAAGCAAAGGAATTGCTGCGAACAGAATCGAGACAAAAGGCTATGGCGACACTCAAGCCATTGACACCAATACTACCGAAGAAGGAAGACAGAAAAACCGCAGAACGGAAGTACGTATTATCAAAGAATAAGAGGGCTTCATTGCATCGTATTCTCTTTTTGTTTTTTAAGGTGTAACCTTATTTGAATATAATACGTAATCTTATACCATATCTATAAAATGTATCATTTATTTCTAAAAAAACTATGAATAACGTCAGCAATATCAATTCAACACCTAAGTTATTAATTCAAGCCTGTTTAACATTACTTTTTTTAATTTGCATTGCGCCTGCTCTTCTTTTCTTAACAGCAGGAACTTTTTCTTATTGGAATGTTTGGTTATTGACCGGCACATTCTTCGTACTTGAATTATACACCATCATACATTTATGTTTACATGACCCGGCTCTTCTACAAAAAAGATTACAATTGAAAGAAAATGAAAAAACACAGCAATTATTTAATATCTTCATTTACATTATTATCTTTCTAAGTGTCTTCATAATCCCCGCCCTTGATTTTAAGCATAATTGGTCATCTATTCCTTTATGGATTATTTTTGCAGCTGTTATTACGATGATAATCGGTTTATGGATGGTATTGCTTGTAATGAAACAAAACAAATACTCTTCAAGAAATATTGAAATTCAAGAAGATCAAAAAGTCATTGACACCGGATTATATGCTATTGTCAGACATCCTATGTATATCTTCGGAATTATCGCCTTTTGCTCCATGCCTTTAATTCTGGGTTCTGTTTATGCATTTTTACTGCTGCTTATTTTGTGCCCTTTTATATTTATAATCAGAATATTAAATGAAGAAAAAGTATTAAAAGAAAATTTAAAAGGATATCAAGAATATACGTTAAAAGTAAAATACAGACTCATTCCTTTTGTATGGTAAAACTTAATTTATAAAAACATCAAATAAACCATAACATCTACATGCTTATATACATACTATCAATATTATTATTTATTTTTAGCTAATATTTCCCTATAATAAGGCATACTCTCAGTTTGTATAATCAAAAAGTGTACTTTTGCGTCCAATTTTTACCAAAAACATATAAATGTCATTATTTGCACTTTCTTTTTCTCATAAGCAAATAAAATGTATCTGTTTTCATCACTTAAATTTCCATTCATTTTAACAAAAACACTTCTAACATGAAAAAAGGACGTATATTCAGAACCTTATTACAACCCATTTGGAAAGCTTGGTACGAATACGTTAGCCGGAAGGACAGCCAAGGCGAAATCAAATTTTTAAATTACGGTTTTCATTCTAATGAAAACGTAAACTTATCACCTGAAGATGAAACAGAACGATATCCTTTACAATTGTATCATCACATTGCCTCAGCCATCGACATCAGCGATAAAGCTATTTTGGAAGTAGGATGTGGTCGTGGTGGTGGCGCATCGTATATTAGCCGTTACTTTAAACCCAAATCCTATGTGGCTGTTGATATCTCAAAACAAGCCATCCAATATTGCAAAAAAAATCACACAACTGCCGGATTAGATTTCGTACAAGGAGATGCTCAAAACTTACCTTTCAATGTAAACTCCTTTGATATTGTTTTAAACGTAGAATCCTCGCATTGTTATCCGAATCTGAACGTGTTTTTTAATGAAGTTTATAAAGCACTAAAACCTGAGGGGTATTTCTTATATACAGATTTTAGAAACCAACAAAATTTATCACAAGTGGAGGAAACCATTAAGCAATCACCGTTTGAAATTATATCCGTAGAAGAAATTACAGAAAATGTAGCTAAAGCTTTAGAAATAGATAATGAACGGAGAGTAAATCTAATCAAACGACTTGTCCCCGGGTTGTTCTTTAAACCGGTAGCAGCCTTTGCAGCTACGAAAGGTTCGGTTACCTATAAAGGATTCGCCACCAAATGGAACACCTATTATTTTTATGTTTTAAAAAAATAAGGATTAAAAACCATTTTTTTTAGTGTTATTATATCTTGAATTTAAAAATTAATTTCTCTGCTTTTAGCCATGATATATAGTAACTACCCGGGCTTAAGTACGCAAAACTAAAAAAAGAAGCATACGCTATTTTCACCTGAAGCCTATTTTTATTTTATTGATTTTCTATATATTAACAACGAACGGTGGATAAATCAACAAAAAAAACATAACATGTAAATAAAAAATTATACTTTTGCGGCACTATAAAGTTGTAGCTAATGTTTAAAAATGCACTACAAAAATATTATTTTTTCATTTTGAAAAAGATTAAAAATATACCAAATCTGTTTATCATTTCAGGGTGTAATGGAGCGGGCAAAACAACCGCATCCTTCACTGTATTGCCGGAGGCATTAGCCTGTATGGAATTTCTGAATGCCGATGAAATGGCACGAGGTTTGTCTCCATTAAATCCCGACAAAGCAGCCATAGAAGCCGGAAGAATGCTCATTAAAAAAATGGACAAACTCATACAACTAAAAACAGATTTTGCAGTGGAAACAACTTTATCAACAAAGATATATACTAAAACGATAGAAAAAGCCAAAACATTCGGATACAAAATAACCTTAGTGTTCTTTTGGCTGGATTCTGTTGAATTAGCGATTGAAAGAGTAAAAATCAGGGTAACCGAAGGCGGGCACAATGTGCCACAAACTACGATAATAAGAAGGTATTTTGCGGGATTAAAAAACTTATTTAATTTATACATCCCCATCTGCGACTATTGGATGATATTTGATAACTCAAAAACACATTCCGAACTTATTGCAGAAGGGTATACAGATAAAACAATCGACATCAAAAATAATATCATTTACGAAACTTTAAAACAGTTAGCTTGATATGACTAAAAAGAATAACAGAATCAGAGAGAAAATTCTACATGGATTGGAACTTACTCACACAAAACTCATTCAAACGAAAAAAGAAAGAAATTTTGTATTGGTAGTTTCTGATAAAGGAAAAATAATAAGATTAAGTCCAAACGATTTGTAACTACTTTTAAACAAATTATTTAATCTTTATTTCTCTCTGGAATGTATTCGCAAAATGATTGAATACTCCTTTACTAATTTGTTTCTCTATCAGCATACTGCTAAAGAAACAAGCATGCATCTCCATAACTTAAAAAACGGAAATCATGTGTAAGGGCATAATCATATATTTCCTTCCATTTATCTCCTACAAAGACAGCAATAAGAAGCAATAATGTACTTTGCGGTTGATGAAAATTAGTGATAATACCTTTAGTCATACGCAAATTATACCTTCCGGGTACTATCATCAAAAAAGTAGAAGCATGAAATACGTACATGTGGGTCTCTTCCATATAATCCAAAATAGTTTGCAAAGCGCATGTAGGAGTAATATCACTATTTTGCAGGTCATTATAAACCTCCCACTGATACAAGGTAAAACAATCTTCATCCACAGTTTTGTTTTGCTTTTTATACTGAGCCAACTTCACGCCTAACCAATACAAACTTTCTAAAGAGCGAACGCCGGTAGTGCCCACACAAATTATTCTTTTATCTAACAAGGACAGTATGTTTTCAATGGTTGACTTGTGAAAATAAATGGACTCTTCGTGCATTACATGTTTTTCGATAAAGGATTCCGTAACCGGTTTAAACGTGCCGGCACCAACATGTAAAGTAATATATTCCATTGGAATTTGTTTGTCATGCAATTGTTTGATGACATCCTCCGAAAAATGCAAACCCGCCGTTGGAGCAGCCACCGAGCCATTTTCCTTAGCATAAAGCGTTTGATAGCGTTTGGCATCTTCTTCATTTACTGCCCTTTTAATATATGGAGGTAATGGTATTCTTCCTATATGCTCCAATACTTCCGCAAAAGAATAGCAAGAAGGTGTCCAACTAAATTCCACTAAGAAACTACCCTCTTTCGTGGCTTTTAATTTATTGACCGTCAAAACAAGTTCTTCACCTACTACATCATAGCTTACTGTCAAAGTGTTTTTAAAACGTTTGTTGTGTCCGATGAAACATTCCCACACACAAGAACCCATAGCTGCAAAAGCTTGTTCGTGCAAAGCACTTGGTAAAACAGGCTTTAAACAAAAAATCTCCACTTCGGCTCCTGTAGCTTTTCGGATAAGAATGCGCGCCTGGATAACACGTGTATTATTAAAAATCAACACACTATCAGAAGGAAGATGTTTCGGCAGATGAAGAAAACTATCTTCTGCTATCTTAGCCTTATCGTAAATCAATAATTTAGAATGATCCCGCTTATCGACAGGGAAAAATGCTATTTTACTTTCAGGCAAGGAATAGGAATAATCTTCTATTTTTATCTCCGGAAACAAACTCATAGATTATGGATTTAAAAAGGAAACTATTTCATCTACTGACAAGGATTTCATACAGTTAAAATGAAAATGAGGACAACGTGTGTAGCCTAATTTCGAACACGGTCGACATTTTAAATGTTTATTCTCAATAATTACATATTTCTCCGTTTGATTCGGCATATACGGATACATGCCAAAAGCCGGAACCGTATTCCCCCATACACTCACTATTCGTTGACCTAAGGCAGCTGCCACATGCATCAAACCTGTATCACCGGTCAATAAACAACTAGCTTTTTCAACACACACAGCTGACATCCTGATACTTAATTTTCCGCATAGATTATATGTCTTTTCTTTGAGCTGATTTTCAAGAAAACGAGCTGTTTCAACATCATTACTATCACCGAGAAAAACGATGGGCAATTCACATTTTTGGCAGATTTCAAGCAATGTATCCTTAGGTATTTGTTTAGTAAAGTGTTTACTCCCAACGGCTATTGCAACATAAAAAGGAGGTAACCCTAAAGATTGATACGATTCATAATCATTTTTGGCAAGAGAAAAATCCAAGCCTTTGTTGTCATTAATTATATGTAAATCTTTGATCGCTTCAAAATATCTATCCACAACGTGTTTGTTAGGCATTATGTTAATTTTAAAATTCACCAACAACCATTTCTTAACATTTACTTTTGGAAATGTATGTTGTTTACAATGCAAATGCCGGCATATTTTTCGGGAATGTCTGTTATTTTGTAAATCTACTACAAAATCAAATTGCTCGCTTTTCAAGTGTTCAAACAACTTTTTATCTTTTTTATCAAACCCATGCACACGATGCAAATAGGAATTTGGTATTAACATGTCAACAAAAGAAGTTTTACATACATAATGAATTTCCACCTCCTCAAGTTGATTGTATACACACCGTATAAGGGGTGTAGTTAATACAATATCTCCGATGCTGCTTAAACGAATAAATAAAACTTTCAATGCTTTTTGATTATAAATTTAATCTTCACGTTTTACCCTGGGTTTTTTATTAATAATCACTTTGGGTTCATTTAACATATATATCAACCGCAATGATAAAAGATTATGATATTCTTTCCGTATATAGGGATCTACTTCCACACCTTCACTCATATAATATCTACGAATACCTATTGGAAAAATACTGTATTCAAAACGGAAATTCATTTTCAGTTGCTGCCAAATCCTAAAACGCACATCTACAATAACACTCAGTTCATCCTTAGCAAAAAGGGCATCCCTATATGTTAACATATCTTCAACCTTATTCTCTCTTGGGTCAATAATAGTTGAAATAGTATATACATTCTGTTTTTCGATTCCATTTTCAATTTCATTAAAACCGGCCAATCGATTATACGACAAACCGACAGCAAACATCAAAGCGTCTCTGTCTTGGTAATGCAACAAGAAGGGTATGGATATATAATTCATTTTCAGACGATATTTCATCATCGGGTCGCAATCGATTTCAGGGGGACAGGTATCGCAAAAATCGATACCACTGTAATTTTTCTGTCTCGATCCTTTCTGATTAAAAAGCATTTCCATGCTCAATGCCCATGGTTTGTCTTTTTTATTTTTCACAAAACTAAAAGGATACATTACCCCTAGCCCTCCGTTAAATCCGACTTTTCTATATCCATACACTTCATCCCCATCGACCTGAGTAACATTGCCACCTAAGATAATTTCACCTTTAAAGACTTGTGAAAACGAGCAATAAGTTAAAATGAAGAATAAAATAGTAATTAAAAAAGATTTCATCATGCTTATACTCATTAGAAAAATATATGTATAAACTATTTTTAGCATGTATTATTGTTTTATTTACCTATTATTTTCACAGAACAGTAGCATTTAAACGGCAAATTGTATACTTTTGCTTTCGAAAACATAAGGTTAATCATTTGGCAATTTAATTTTAAAAAAATATCATGGAAAATAAAACAATAGAAATACAATACACACATTATCTAAGCATTGAAGAATTGCCGTTGGAGTACAAACAGCTCATTCAAGAAGCACGTAAAGCCAAACTCCAAGCCTATGCTCCCTATTCACGTTTTCGCGTAGGTGCAGCTGTATTACTATCGGACAACAGTATAATAAGAGCGAATAATCAAGAAAACATTTCCTATCCGGAAGGCTTATGTGCCGAACGTGTCGCCTTATTCTATGCTTCCGCAAATTATCCGGATAAAACAATCAAAGCCATTGCCATTGCAGGTGCCAATGTCGGTAAACTTACAGATTCTTCAATTACCCCCTGCGGTGGCTGTCGGCAAGTCATGGCTGAATATGAAAACAAACAAAAGGAAACTATTAAAGTACTAATGACGGCAGCTTCCGGTGAGATTATACTTGTTGATGGAATTGATAAGCTTTTACCTTTTCAATTTAAAATGTAAACAAATTTGAGTTATTCCGGCAACTCTCACATTTTAGCTATTTTTTAAAAATAAAATATACCGCCAGCACTAACAAAACAAAACCAACAATGTGATTGGTGCGAAAGCTTTCGGTTTTAAAAAAAAGAAGAGAAAATAGTGTAAAAATCAACAAAGTAATCACTTCTTGTATAACTTTTAATTCCACCAATGTAAAGGGACCTCCATTGGCTCGAAAACCAATACGGTTTGCCGGTACTTGACAAAAATATTCAAACAAAGCTATTCCCCAACTGATAAAAATCACGGCTATTAACCCGAGTTTTGAAAAGCCTTTTATCTCACCAAACTTCAAATGACCGTACCAAGCCAGGGTCATAAAAGCATTCGACAACACCAATAATCCTATAGTAATCAATCCTTTCATAATAAAACCGCATTATAATTTTACGTTTGCAAATGTAATAAAAATCAAAGTTTAAGTGTAATAAAAACACAATTTTTAAAAAAAATACATATAATCATTAAAAGCTTTGATTATTAAGAATTTTAAATTAACTTTTTTGTTTTAGAATGTAGAGATAAACGCTATGTAGACACGTTCAATTATTTTCTTAATATTTAGATTAAAAACTCTTTTGTTTTATGTTATTTTTATATACTTTTGGTCTTCTGTTTTTACGAAGCATAAAACATATTTAAAAAATTAAAAATCAGAATAAAACATAAGCATAGTGAAATCAAAAAGTCCGCAACAGAATTACGAATTAAGCAAAAAAACCATAGGTTATGTAGATCGCAAAAAAGCTACACAGTCCGATTATGATCGCATAGGTTTTATGTCAGGATTGGAAGTACACCAACAATTACTGACCAAGGAAAAATTATTTTGTCGCTGTCCGGCAGGTATTTATCAAAAACCTGATGAGTATGACGCTGAACTATTACGTCATATGCGACCCACATTATCTGAACTGGGAACATACGATGGCACAGCACTTATGGAATTTAAAACGAAAAAGAACATCATTTATCGTATTTCCAATAAAACAGCTTGCACCTATGATGTAGACGATACCCCACCTTTCCCCATCAACGAAGAAGCCTTACATATTGCTTTGGAAATTGCGTTAGTATCGAAATTAAATATCGTTGGAGAAGTACATATAACACGCAAACAATACCTTGACGGTTCTATACCTACCGGATTCCAGCGTACGGCAATTTTAGGGATTGAAGGCGTAATCCCTTTAAAAAATAAAAACGTAAGACTGATTCAATTGAGCATTGAAGAAGATTCCTGTCGTGAAGTATCCGACATTGGTCATAACCGTATTTACAGAACGGACAGACTAGGAGTTCCTCTTATTGAAACCGTTACTTATCCCGACATGACCCATCCGGATGAAGTCATGGAAGCATGCAATTACATTCGATTTCTGAACAGAAGCACCGGCAAAGTACGTACCGGCATAGGTGCGGGTCGTGAAGATGTGAATGTAAGCTGTAAAGGGGGAACGCGTGTTGAAATTAAAGGGGTTGCTCATACGAAATGGATACCCGAATTAACACATGTAGAATGTTTCCGCCAATGGGCACTATTGGTTATTAAAGACATTCTCAAGAAACGTATCAAGAAAGAAGATTGGAAAATGAGTTATACAGAACTCGATCCCAAATCACTTAATTTTTATTATACCCCTATCAATGAGGCCATCAAACGAAATGAAAAACTTTACGGTGTAAATTTACCTGAATTTGCAGGTATACTTTCTCATTTCACACAACCCGGCAAGCCATTTTACGATGAATATGTGCATCGGTTAAAAGTCATTGCTTGTATCGAGCGCCCGAATATGGTCAGCAACGAAGACCTTGAAGATGTTGTTAGTCAGAATGTATTTCAAAAAGTACAGAAAATACTTAAAGCAGGAGAAATGGACGCTCAGATTATTTTCTGGGCATTGGAAGATGATGTTAAAACAGCTTTAGATGTAATAGAAGAACGTTCCCTCATGGCATTTGACGGAGTTCCCAACGAAACACGTAAATCTTTCGCTGACGGCACTACTATTTTTGAACGCGTTTTACCCGGTGCCGATCGTATGTATCCTGATACGGACACTCCTCCTATCCCACTTGAAGACAGCCTTATAGAACGCTTAAAACTAAACATCCCCGATGAAGTCGTTGAACGTTACAATTATTTACAAAAACACAAAGTACCTGAAGACTGCTACCATTATATTTTTACCCATAATTATTTCCCGCATATACGAAGCATTGTCGAAGAATTAGGTTATGCTCCTAAAATGATAGCTGTTTTCTTTGGTCAAAAACTCAAACACCTACACGGGCAATACAAAAACATTCCATTTGACATCACACGTATGTATGAAATGTTCGCCTATCTAAAAAAAGAAAATATCGATGCTGCTATTGCTTATAAAATCTTAAAAATATTGTTTAAAAATCCGAAGATGGATTTCGATTCCATACTGAATATTTTAAAATTTAAGCGAATAAACAAAGGAGAGATTGTGGAAAGAATACAATTCATTGATGATAAATTTTTGCCGAAAAGAAAAAACACAGATGCTAACGATAAAAGAAACAGCATTATGGGACAGTTACGAAAAATCAGCCTCGGCAATATGAACTTAAGTGAGTTGGCAAAACAAATACATGTTTAATTTAACGTATAAATAATAAAGAATTCATGAGCGAAGATATATTTCAAGGTTATAAGGGTGAAGCATTAGAACTTTTAAAAAAATACAATGTACACGTATGGGACAATGCTGAAGTAGAAACCAGCAGAGGTCATTTTTCAGGTAAAATTCTACCCCGTGCAGAAAATACAGATACTATACATATCGTATTAAAACTTATAACAGGTTACAATGTAGGTATAGATGTAAACAATGTTACCAATATGACAAGTACAACGGTACCTCAACCTGTGTTTAAAATCCCTGAAAAACAATTTCCCATCACCAAGGGCTTACCTAACGTAAAATTGTTAGGAACGGGAGGAACCATAGCCTCACGCTTGGATTACCGTACAGGTGCTGTTATCCCTGCTTTTTCACCGGGAGAACTCTACGGTGCCGTTCCGGAATTAGCAGACATTTGCAATCTGGATACAGAAAAAATATTTGCTGTTTTTTCTGAAAATATGGGGCCTAAACAATACATCGAACTGGCAAAGAAAATTGGAGAAGAGATTAAAAACGGCATTGAAGGCATTGTGGTTGGTCATGGTACAGATACCTTACATCATACCGGAGCTGCCCTTTCTTTCATGTGTCAAAACTTACCTGTTCCTGTGATTTTGGTAGGTTCGCAACGTTCTTCCGACCGACCAAGTTCGGATGCCGCTTTAAACTTAATGCACGCCATGACCGCTGCCGGACATGGCAATATTGCCGAAGTATTGGTATGTATGTTTGGACCTACTTCCGATGAATACGGCTTTTTACATAAAGGCACACGGGTACGTAAGATGCATTCATCGTACCGTTCTACCTTCCGTACTATAGGCGATACTCCCGTTGCTACCGTAACACGCAAAGGAGTATTTCCTATCAAACAAGATTATCACCCAAGGCGTAAAGACCGTGATGTTACGATTATTCCTACTTTCGATGATAGAGTTGCCATGTTGTATTATTATACCGGCATGAAACCGGATATGCTGGATGCTATTGTTGACAACGGGTATAAAGGAGTTGTATGGGTGGGAACCGGCTTAGGCCATATCAACAAAGAAATGTATCCTGCTGTGGAAAGAGCAAAAGCTGCCGGCGTACATCAATACATGACTTTGCAAACCATATGGGGCTACGTTGACATGTTTGTTTATGACACCGGTCGCGATATGATGGCTAAAGGCATCATTCCTGCCGGCAATATGTTGCCTGAAGTTGCTTTTATCAAACTGGGCTGGGCATTGGGACAAACCCACGATCCGGAAGAAGTAAAACAACTGATGCTTACACCTGTAAACGACGAAATTACTCCTCGTGAACCGTATAACGGTTATTTAGTATATCAGGGTGGCGTGCCGGAAGTAGAAGAATTTATTCGCAACGTGCATAAGTAGTCGCTTAAAACTACATCTGTTAGATTCAAGGATTTTTTTATTTCTCAATCTTACATATTCTCCTGTAACGAAATATGAGTTTTTGCATAGGCATTGTTTTGAGTTATTTCAACTGATCTTTTGACGCTATTTGTTGAATAGCCCATTCAAGCGCTTCGTTTATTATCGATTTATTTATTGGTTTTACAAAATTCTTTTCTCTTAAGGCCTGTATTATTGCTTGTGTTTCTTCAATATCACACTTTGCTTGTTGATAGACTTCGCCTCGCGTTTTAGGATTACGAGCAATACCTTCTTTGACAGCTTGCATCGCTACATCGGGAGCAACAACAGGGAAAAGCTCACTCTCAAGCATAGTAGGCATGATATTCTCGGTTGAGATTCCTCTTTTTTCAGCAAAAGCAGCGATAGCATGCGCAGCACAGATTGCCATGCTGTCGGTAATTTTACGAGCAGCAACCAATAAAGTACCTTTTAAAATGGAAGGAAAACAAATAGAATTATTTACCTGATTGGGGAAATCTCCCCTTCCGGTTGCTACAATATAGGCCCCTGCTTCTTTTGCTTTATACGGATATATTTCAGGGATAGGATTGGCACATACAAAAACTATTGATTTATATGCCATCAACGATATCCATTCTGCTTTAATGGTGTTCGGTCCGGGTTTAGATAACGCAACAAGAATATCAGCACCTTTAAAAGCTTCTTCCTCGCTTAATACATGGTCCGGATTGGTAATTTTACACAATTCCCATTGAGGATAATAACGTGTATCCTCTTGGTAATCTATACGTTTATCGTGTAAACTTCCATGTACATCAAATAAAATCATGCGATTAGGATTAGCACCATCTTTTATTAACAAACGGGCAATGCTGGTATTGGCAGCGCCGGCACCATAAAGTACTATTTTACAATCTTCTATTTTTTTGTTTACTAATTTCAACGCATTGATTATACCTGCTAATGTTACACAAGCCGTACCCTGAGCATCATCATGCCAAACCGGAATATCGCATTCCTTACGTAAGACATCCAACACTTTATAGCAATTAGGTTGAGAGATATCTTCCAAATTAATAGCTCCAAAGCCGGGTTGTAGCATTTTTACAAAATCAATAATTTTATCTGCTGAAGCCTCCCCCTTTTCATCTCTGCTGTCGATACATAAAGCCGTGGCATCTACTCCCCCTAAATATTTCATTAGCATAGCTTTCCCTTCCATCACACCCATCCCTCCGGAAGGAGTACAGTCGCCATCGCCAAGTACACGGGTACTATCACTTACCACCGCTACGAGGTTATTCCGATTGCTCAGCTGAAAGGACATTTCGTTATCATCACGTATACTTGTTGATACAGAAGATACTCCGGGAGTATACCATACGTTAAACCAATTAATCCCATCAACAGGAACTTTTAAAATCGTTTGAATTTTCCCTTTATAATGTGTATGTGCCAATAAAGCCAACCGTTTATAAAAAATTGTTTTACACATTGCTTGCTGTTCTGAAGTGAAAGAATCGGGAAATAATTCCTGTAAATTACTTAAATCTTTTTTTAATGTACTCATTGACTTAATCTTTAATAACGTAATACGGTTTGTAATACTTCGAGTGACTTCACATTCTTCATATTGGTGATATGTTCGGAATAATACGATAACAGTAGATTCAAAAGTTTATTTCGTACATTCATAGGAACAATCAGTTGATTATGATTAGGAAACAAAGGTTGATTCATCAACACATGAAACCACAAATTTGCTTCGACTTCTTCATATGAGTCGCTTTTGTCCTCTTCAAATTTAGCAGTGCGGCAATTAAAAAAGGTATACCGATCCGAATAATTATCTTGAGGTAAACAGCCCAGATAATTTGTTAAATGCATCATGAATCGCAAATGAAAATCAGGAAAAAAATCGCACTTATCGAACTGCACCAATGTATTTTCTATAAATTCATACAAATCCTTATCCTGTCCGGATTGATGTAAAACTTTATGCAAAATTTCATTTAGAAACATACTTACACTTGATTTTGTCATATCGAAACAATACGGAGAGCTACAGTGTAAGAGTTGGGCTTCTTTGATATAATCGAGAGAATGGTTGTGCTTTTGTTCTGCCAACACATCCACTATTGCCATTGGCAGTAAGGTGGAATAGAGTTTTTTTTTCTCTTTACGCATAGACACATGCACCATGTAAGATTTGGCTCCAAAATCAGCAGTAAAAAGTTGTACAATCATTTTATTGTCAGCATGCATCAATTTATTCAGGATGACTCCCTTTGTTTTGTAAACCATTGTTATTGTCGGTTTATGTGCGAATAACTAATTAAACGTCCATGGTAGTATCGGTTGTTTCCTCATAGTTTTTATGGATTGCATATTTTCTCCATTTTTCAATGACATCTTGCATGTCTTGTGGCAATTCAGAATCGAAAAACATTTTCTCTTCGGTAACGGGATGAATAAATCCCAAACTTTTTGCATGTAATCCTTGACGGGGTAATAATTTGAAAGCATTATTGACGAATTGTTTGTATTTGGTAAAGACAGTACCTTTTACTATTTGCCTGCCTCCGTAAGTATAATCACTAAATAAAGGATGCCCTATTGATTTCATTTGCGCTCTAATCTGATGTGTTCGTCCTGTTTCCAATCTACATTCTACGAGAGTTACATACCCAAACCGCTCCAATACTTTCCAATGTGTTATGGCATGTTTACCTTTTTCAGGATCGGAGAAACATTCCATCACCCTTCTGTCAGCATGGCTTCTATTAATATAACTATCTATTGTACCCTCATCCTCTTTAAAATCACCCCATACAAGTGCATGGTATTTCCGATTGATGGTATGAAAATAAAATTGATACGAAAGTTTAGCCTGAGCAAATTCGTTCTTAGCAACTATTAATATGCCGGAAGTATCTTTGTCAATTCTATGCACCAACAAAGGGTTTTGAACACTGCCGTCTTCGTTATATTTTTCGCCCAAATAATAACTCAATGCATTTACTAAGGTGCCGTTATAATTCCCATAGGCCGGATGTGTTACCATTCCCGCTTTTTTATTGACAATAAGGATATCGTCATCTTCGTAAACAATATCAAGAGGAATATCTTCCGGAACTATTTCTATATCCCTAAGAGGATGAGACATTAAAACGGAAATCAAATCCAGCGGTTTAACTTTATAATTTTGTTTTTCTGAGGCACCATTCACCAGTATATTTCCGGCTTTTGCTGCCTGCTGAATTTTATTTCTGGAAACATTTTGTATATGACTAAATAGAAACTTATCGATACGTAATAAAGATTGTCCTTTATCGACAACAAAATTAAAATGCTCATACAAATCATCGGCGATTTCCTGTGTTTCTTTATCGTGATTTTCAATTACAGTTTCCGCTTTCAATGATTGAATGTCGTTTTTTTCTTGTTTTTCTATTTTTGAATTTGATTCCATGTATTATTTTCCCGAAAGTTTTGAACCCAACATTCGCAAGCGAATGCTATGAATAATTTTCTTGGTATAAAGCGGGAAATCTGCTTTCATCATCCAGTCATAATAATTAGGTTCCACACTAAACACATATTCGAGTGTTTTACCTTTATGTTTTCCGAAATTAAAGATTTCGCGATCGTTATCATCAAAAACAATATGTCCCATTAAATCTACATTCCGATTAAGCGATGAAAATTTCGCCAAATCGCTTACATTATTTTTTATAGGAAAAACCTCCATTTCATTTTCATCTACATAGGGAGTTTCTTTATAAAAATCCAACTGTGACTCTAAAATTTTATAGGTCGCTATGGTATCCGCTTCAGCCGTATGTGCATTTTCAAGCGTTTCATGACAATAGAATTTATAGGCAGCTCTCAGATTTCGCGGTTCCATGCGATGAAAAATATTTTGCACATCAACAACATGTATGCCTCTTAAATCAAAATCCAAGCCTATTCTAAGAAATTCTTCGACAAGAAGGGGAATGTCAAATTTCATTAAATTATAACCTGCCAAATCACATCCTTTTAAAAAATCACTTATGGACGCTGCCATCTTTTCAAAAGAAGGTTTATCAGCCACATCTTTATCGAAAATACCATGTATCTTTGATACTTCAGCAGGAATGGGAATACCGGGATTGATTAATTCCGTACGAAGAATCGTGGAATTATCGGGCATGACTTTCAACATACTAAGCTCTACTATTTTATCAGTACCTACATTGACCCCTGTGGTTTCCAAATCGAAAAACACCAAAGGACGCGTTAAATTAAGTTTCATTATTTTAATTATTACAGATTTCTGAATTACAAAGGTAGTAAAAAAATTAGATAAATCATGTTTTTGTGTTCTTATTTATCAAGAAAAGACAAATAAATATACTATCGAGTGATTATTCACTATATGCTTTTTTGATTGAATGACAGAATTTACTTTAAAAATAAGATTTATTTTTCCGAAATTATACTATTAGTCGTATTTTAAATTCAGACTAATATATGGTTCTATCGTTTACCGTAAGGCAAACAGCTTTTTGCTTGCCAAGGCATAAATACCCCAAAAAGCAAAGGCATACATTAGCGTAGAAAGTAATTCCATCCGGAAAAAGGGCAGTGCTGCCGTATAACAGGTAATAAGCCCTGTAAAAGAATATCCGTACCACCCGTGTAAAAAACAAGCAAAATTGGTTATAACAAAAAACAAAACGGCAGATAGTAAAGCTGTTAATAATACATTGGTAAAACGAAGTCTTTTACATAAAAACATTCCCAAGACTACTACCAAAGCAAAAGATAGATATACTGCCCACATGGTAGAATGAAAACCGATAACAATATCGCTTAATAACATAATCACCATTGGAATCACAAAAGCATACCATTTTTTTCCTAACAAAGCCCCACTGAAAATTGCTATAGCAGCAATCGGAGTAAAATTCTGAGGATGTGGAAATAAACGAATCAACATGGCAATTATAATAAGTGAGAAAACAAGTAAAATACGATAATTAGCTACCTTTTCCATTTTTTTTATATTTAATTTTCTATTAATATTTCAGTCTGCAAAGATAATAATAATGCTGCTATAATTTTTCGATTTTTTTAATTTTTTATTTTTTTTTCTCATAAACGCATTAATGGTTTTACTATCAGAATCCTATATGCTTTCTTGAGCTATACTTAAAAAACAGGTGTGCCGCTGTTCTTTTACAATGATGCTTCGTTTTGAGCTTTGATTCTTTCGGCAATATTTTTCATTAACCACATAGGAGTTGAGGTTGCGCCACAAATACCTATTGTATCGGATTCATTGAAATGTATACTCTCTAATTGTTCTTGACGATAGATAAAATAGGAATTGGGATTTACTTTTTTACATACATCAAAAAGGTATAAACCGTTGGAACTTTTCTCACCGGAAACAAAAATAATTTTATCAAAAAGAGAGGCAAATTTTTCAATTTCTTTCGCTCTATTTGCCACCCGACGACAAATGGTATCATAAAAACGAAAGATATGCGCATTTCCTTTTTGTGCATACCTTTCTTGTATAGCTCGAATAATGACTTCATATTCTTCAACGCTTTGAGTGGTTTGTGAATATAATTTAGCCGGTTTAGTATAATCTATCTTATCAATATCTTCCAGGGAAGAAATAACAATACCTTTGTTTGTTGTTTGTCCCAACAATCCCACTACTTCGGCATGTCCGGTTTTACCGAAAATAAGTATTTGTCCATCTTTAAACTGTTTGTCTTCAAAACTTTTTTTTATATCATTTTGTAATTTAAGTACCACCACACAGGTAGCGTCTATTAATTGTATATTATTTTTTTTGGCAATAGCATAGGTTTCGGGAGGCTCGCCGTGAGCTCTTATCAATACTTTGGCATCGTGCAAGCCCGCAAATTCTTCATGGGTAATAATTTGCAATCCCATATCGGCAAGTCGGTTCACTTCCTCATTATTATGCACTATATCGCCCAAACAATACAACTGATTGTCTTTTTTAAGATTTTTCTCTGCTGCTTCTATGGCTCTAACCACACCAAAACAGAAGCCTGAATTTTCGTCAATGGTTATCTGCATTATTTATATCTTAATTATCGCCAAAGAGGGAATCTATAAACGTAGATCTATCAAATGCTTGCAAGTCATCCATTTTTTCCCCAATGCCAATATATTTCACCGGTATTTGAAATTGGGCAGAAACTCCCAATACGACACCACCTTTCGCTGTTCCATCCAATTTCGTCAGTGCCAAGCTGTTTACTTCGGTAGCCGCACTGAATTGTTTGGCTTGCTCAATGGCATTCTGCCCCGTTGATGCATCCAACACCAAGAGTATTTCATGGGGGGCATCTGCCAATAATTTATGCATTACTTGTTTGATTTTTGTCAACTCATTCATTAAATTAATGCGGTTGTGCAAACGTCCGGCAGTATCAATAATTACTACATCGGCATTTTTAGATATTGCCGATTTCAAAGTATCATAAGCAACAGATGCAGGGTCAGAACCCATGTTTTGTTTAACAATAGGAACGCCTACTCGGTCTGCCCATATATCTAACTGATTTACTGCCGCAGCACGAAAGGTATCGGCAGCACCCAACACAACATTATATCCTTGTTGTTTAAACTGATACGCCAATTTCCCTATGGTGGTCGTCTTCCCTACTCCATTCACTCCCACTACCATTATCACATAAGGTCGTGATTGGTTTTCAGATAAGACAAACGGATTCAGCTGCTCCTCTCCCGTTTCAGCAAGCAATAAAAGCATCTCTTCTTTTAATATCCGATTCAATTCCTTCGTGCCTAAATACTTATCTTTCTTTACCCTTTCTTCTATGCTTTTGATGATACGCAAAGTCGTTTCCACTCCCACATCGGAACTTACCAACAACTCTTCTAAATTATCCAATACTTCGTCATCGACAGTACTCTTACCAACGAGAGCTCTGGATAAACGAGAGAAAAAGGCTTCTTTGGTTTTTTCTAAGCCTTTATCTAAGGATTGTTTTTTCTCTTTATTAAAAAACGTAAACAGACCCATACTATATTTTTTTTTGGTACCCCCACCAAGAATCGAACTTGGATTTAAAGTTTAGGAAACTTCCGTTCTATCCGTTGAACTATGAGGGCAATTTCTTTTTATTTAGTGCCTTGTGCCTTATTCTTCTTTCGGTTCGGATTATCAGAGTAAACGATTAACCAAAACCTCTGTTTATATATTTTTCCCTTTGATAATGCAAAAGTATAACTTTTTTAAACGCAATTGCCATTTGTTTTGATTAAATAGTGAAGGGGTTTATGGCTGCCACGAATGTACGAATGTTTTTTCTTCGAATGTTTGTTTTTATTCGTGAATGCGTAGCAAAAGGGATAGGTTTTGTTGAAAAAAAAATAAAATTATTCTCACTCTAAAACAGAGAGTTGAACAAAAAGCCTCCTTTTTCTTGCTTTTTTGATGTTACAAATGCGACACTTTTTTGTTTATATATATAGAGGGCGACCGGAACGAATATACAATAACGAATAAAAACAATAAGATTAAATAATAAAAATTATGAAAAAAAACATTCAAAAAATGATTAGAAAAACATACAAAATCTATTCTTTGCAAGAGGCAACATATCCTCTTGTTGAAAAAGTATTGTTTGAAATTACGTCTGAAGAAATACCATAAAGTAAATATTAAGGACATAATATTTTAGTTGGGACCGTCGTGGAGCAATCCGCGGCGGTTCCTTTTTTTGCCCTAAAAAAACACTCAAAGAGGAAGGGAGCTCATTGCCGGGAGGATGGGAAGTCATGTCCAAGAGCATGGGAGCTCATCACGAAGAGCATGGGAGCTCATGATAAAGAGCATGGGAGCTCCCCGAGATGAGCATGGAACGTCCAAAAAGGGAGCTTTTGAACAAAAACGGGGATGCTTTCACGGTTTTCATCGTAAAAATAAGCCTCACTTTTGTGAAAAAACAGGGAAAATAAGGCTTTTTTACTGAATTTGGAATCTAAAAGTGGGGAAATATACCTATTTAAAAGTAATTATGTGGGTATATAACCACTGTAAACGGGTTATAAGTGGGGAAAATAAATCGAAAAAGTCAGGCATGAAATCGAACACTTGCTATAAATACCCTATAATACCACAAAAAAGGCTCCCGAAACGCCTTTTTTCGGGAAAATGGAAGGTTTTTATACTCTTTCGGGAAAAAGCGTATATATATCAGTCGAGTAGTGAGTTAAGAGTGAAATTAAAAATTAAGAATTAAACATGATACATCGCTCTAAAATAGTGAAAGCTCATGGCTGACAGCTGATAGCTTTTAAAGAAAAATATTTATCAAAATATTTCGTTATTAATGTACAATGAAAAAACAATTAAAAAATGAAAGCAAAAGACAAAATAATCATCGTTACCGGCGGGGGTAACGGAATAGGCAGAGAATTAGTATTACATCTATTATCTAAGCATGCCCGTGTGATTGCCATCGACATTCAGGAATCGGCATTAATCGAAACAAAAAAATTAGCTGGTAACAAAGCGGATAAATTATTCACACATGTACTTAACATCACCGATAAAGAAGCTGTTTTTACATTTGTTGAAACCATCATTGCAACACACAAAGGCATCGACGGCATCATCAACAATGCAGGCATCATTCAACCTTTTATTCGTGTTAATAATTTAGATTTTAACGCCATAGAAAGAGTTATGGATGTAAATTTTTACGGGTCGCTATACCTGATAAAAGCTTTGCTCCCCCATTTGCTTACTCGTCCTGAGGCACATATTGTAAATATTTCCAGTATGGGAGGATTTATTTCTATTCCCGGACAAAGTATGTATGCAGCTTCTAAAGCAGCCATTAAACTATTAACTGAAGGACTTTATGCCGAGTTGATGAATACCAAGGTGAAAGTAAGCATTGTTTTCCCCGGTGCTATCCAAACCAATATCTCCGTTAATTCGGGTTTGCAAACCAAAGTAGAAGCCGAAAAACAAGCCGAAAAATCGAGCATGAAAACTTTAGCTGCCGATAAAGCCGCTGAAATCATTATTAATGGAATGGAAAAAGATAAATTCCGTATTCTGGTAGGTAAGGACGCTAAAATGTTAGACTTTATCTATCGCTTGAGCCCAAAATATGCCACAGAAATGGTGGCTAAAAAAATGAAATCCTTGTTACAAGAATAATCATTCCTAAGCTTGCTGTTAAATATTCATTTAAATTATACCATTTAGTTGATACTATCGTTATGTCTGTACATTGCATTGATATAACGGGATGAAAAAAAATCTTCTTTTTCTTGTATACTTACTTTTCTCTATGGAAGTATTTTCCCAATTCAACTTGCAATTTCATTACTCTGAAAGAAATCCGGAAGCAGAACGTATCTTACGAAACATAAAAACTAAAAAAAAGTATACTGATTACAATTCCGTTGAAAAAGAATTACAAAAAATAGTTACTGTTTTTCACCAACAGCATTATTTATCTTTTTCTATTGACAGTATACATCTTGATTCTTCCGTCTACCATGCGTATTTATTTTTTGGTAAGCCACTCCTAATAGAGGGCATCAAAGTGGAAGGCATGAGCGAAGCTATCAAGAACAATTTAAAAATTCCTTCTCCTCCACTTTCCATGCAAGACGTTTACGATTTCTGTGAAACGACAATAAGCTATTTAGAAAACAACGGCTATCCGTTTGCTTCTGCTCGCTTTGAAGGCTTTGAACAAGACTCGTTGAAAACATATGCCAAGCTATCGGTAACTATGAACCCATACATTGTTTGGGATAGTATCATTGTAAAGGGCAATGCCAAAATTGCCAAAAGTTTTTTGTATGCCTACTTCGACATTAAAAAAGGCAAAATGTATAAAGAAACTACTGTACAGCAAATACCGGAATTGATACAATCATTAACGTACCTTGAAGAAACACAAGCCGGCAGTGTATCTTTCAGTAAAGAAAAAGCAGCTTTGTATGTGTATCTCAACAAACGTAACACCAATCAATTTGATGGATTTCTTGGGATAGTTCCCGTGAATGATAAAACGGGTAAAACTTTGATAACGGGAAATATAAATTTACTCTTAAACAACACCATGACCCTGGGAGAACGCATTTCCTTACGATGGAAAACACCCGATAATTTATCTCAAAACCTCGATATCGAACTTACTTTCCCTTATTTGTTTTATACCCGTTTTGGAACAGACCTTAGTTTTCATTTACAAAAAACAGACACCTCCTATTTGCAATTAAATTTCTCGCCGGGATTACAATACTATTTTCACGGCACTAATTACATCAAACTCTATTATCAATACAACAATACCCGACTCATTGCCACTAAGCATTTGCTGGAAATCATTGCATTACCCGAACACATTGATTTTGACTTACACTTATACGGACTCGAAGTATTTTACCGGAAATTAGATTATGTGTTTAATCCCCGCAAAGGCTATTCTCTTCTAGCCTCAGCCGCCATCGGGAATCGGAATATTATAATCAACAACAATATACCAAAAGAATTGTATGCTGACATCGAACAAAACACCTTTCATATTAAAAGTATGGCAGATGTTAGTTTGTATCTTCCGATAAAAAGACGCTGGACCTGGATGAATCGTTTACAAGGGGCTTATTTGCACGGCAAAAATTTATTTGAAAATGAATTGTTTCGTTTAGGAGGATCGAATACCTTACGCGGATTTATTGAACAATCCATGTATGCATCTTCTTACGCTCTGTTCACAACAGAAATTCGTTTCCTTTTTGCCAAAAACTCATACATAAACGCTTTTTTCGATGCAGGATGGTACGAAAAAAAATACAAAGGAACCTATTTACACGACTTTCCTTTCGGCTTCGGATTGGGAACTGCTTTCGATACCAAAGCAGGTATCTTCTCCCTGAATTATGCTTTGGGAAGACAAATGAATAACCCCATCCGCTTGAAAACCGGCGTGGTCAGCTTTGGGTATATTGCTTTGTTTTGATAAAACACAACAATTAGGAAGGTGGAAACCTTTATTATTTCACTTTCGCCGTTGCTTCGGAAGTAGCTTTTAGTAAAGCATCAACCGAGAGGGTATTCCCGACAGCTTTTTGCATCCAGTATTGCGGAATCAATCTCCCCATGGAATAGATGCGTTCTATTTCAGCACCTCTGTTTTTCACTTTGAAATAATCTTCTAATTGAAAATCGATTAAATGACCGAGCGGATACGCCGAAAGATACAAAGGAGCATCTATCATGTGGGAATACACGGCAAGTATGGGTTCGTCTTTCATGCCGAAAACGGGAGCATAATAGGTATTCCACACTTCTTTTGCAATATCAATCACTTGATCTTTTAGTTCCGTAGCGGTGGCATCGGGATGTTCGTACATCCATTGCCATACTTTCATATCGACCAGCGACACACCCATGATTTCATAGCACCCCCAGAATATATCGAGGGTATTCAGATAATTTGCATTTTCATCTCCCTGACTGATTCCTAAAAGCTCTAAATCGCGTTGTTGGAAAACAAAAGCCAGCGCTTCGGTAAAAGCGGTATTGGGAACACCGTTGAGGAAATAATTCGGTACTAAATGCAGAGAAATGGTTTGTTCCACATTGTGTCCGAATTCATGTACGCCGATATTATATCCTTTATAATCCATGCCTTTGGCACCGATACGGGTACGCAAGAGAGCATTGTCCGATTTCATTTGCGAGCCCCAGGCATGACCGGCACCCACCGAGGCATCCACATCCACATGCCGACAAATAAACTGTGCTTTTTCTTTGGTAAATCCCATTTTTATCAGTATCTGTGGTAAATCGGCCACAAAAGCCTCTTTGGTCGGATACTTGGCCATTACCTTCTTATCCAGTTCCGCCGGATCCATTTCGCTGCGGCTTTTAAAACCGTCGTACCAAATATCGTAAGGCTGTAAATCACGTCCCAATCGTTGTTTAATCAATGCCGCCACTTCTTTCACTTGAGGCGATGACACAAGGGCTACAAAAAGCTTTTCTACTTCTTGTTGTGATATTTCAAACTCCTGATCGAATTTACGGGAAATATAAGTTGGGAAGTACGTATAATACGGATCAGCGGCTTTCATGGCTTTGAAGTTATTCAATAAAAATTGATAGCGAGTATCACCTTCAGCAACTGCTTTTTGTTCTTTACCGTTTTTATATAACGTATTGCTATAAGGATTCCAAGTGAAATCACCTTTATTGATGACATCTTGGGGTATGCTTTGATAAATGATGTGTTTCATGACTTCATAAATCATTTGTTGTTTTTCCAAGCCATTGGTTTTATCGGCATAGTTCGACTTTAACTCATCGCGCAAACCCCAGTGGGTTATTAAAACCATATCTTTCGGAAATAAGGATTGCTGTTGCTTATCAAGCAGCGAACCCATATAAATGTTATAATTTGAAATATAATTGTCGGAAGCGGCAGTAGCTTGATCTATCTGTTGTTGAGCGGCAGCAGGTACCCTTGCGGTAAACACATCTCCCAAACGGGCGTAACCCCATTCGGTGTCGTTCCATTTGTCTGCATAGCGAGTTTTTTCTTCCAAGGTATAAAAAGGAAAATTCAAGGTGATGATAAAGGCTATTTTATTGGCAAACATATCATCGCTGAAATGAGCCAAGCCGTTATAAGCTGCAAAAATCTCATCGACAGGTAATTTTTCATAACCTACCACATGGCTCGGACGCAACATCTCTATACTAACACGGTTGTTATGACCGTAGATGGTTTCGAAATTATTGCACAAACGCTCAAACAGTTTTTCCTTTTCACTTGCATTCTTACAAAAATGGGTTATACAAAAGTCTTTAAACTCCTCTTTGGTGCCGTTGACTTCTTGCCATAAATCGGCGGTTTGCTTAACACCTCTCTCTACCAAATCTTTACTTAAAGACGTTTGTTTTATGATTTCGGCTACTGTTGTTTCTATAGTCATTTTATCGATTGATTTTTTTATTTCCGATTGATTTTTTTTCGAAGAGCAAGCACTCAAAAGCAATAAG
>JAQVNO010000094.1 GCA_028703095.1 Bacteroidales bacterium | reverse complement strand
ACCTTTTCCTTAAACTCGAAATCATAAAAAAATTACTTGCAGTACCTACTATTGTCCTCGGAGTTTTCTATGGAATAAAAATTATGATTGCCGGCATGATGGTGAACACGCTTATTGCCTATTACCTTAATAGCTATTGGAGTGGACGATATATCGGATATACAGTTAAAGAACAAATCCGTGATATTTTTCCATCATTTGGCTTAGCACTTGGTATGGGTGTAGGAGTATATCTATTAGGACAAATATTACCTTTTAAACCGCTTTGGTTGCTCACAACACAAGTATTGACAGGTGCAGCCTTTATCTTTTTGTTCTGCGAACTCACAAAATTCAGAGATTATATCTTTGTAAAAGAATTAATTGTTGAAAAGATAAGAGAAATAAGAAAGAAATGAATAAACCCATCTATGTTACACAGCCATCGTTACCCGATTTGGAAGAATTTATTCCTTATCTGCAGCAAATATGGGACAATAAAATACTCACCAACAATGGTCCCTTTCACCAGCAACTGGAAAAAGAGCTGGCTGAATTTCTGGGCGTGCCCTACATTTCCCTTTTTGCCAATGGGACTTTGGCACTGGTTACCGCGTTGCAGGTTTTGCGCATTACCGGCGAGGTAATTACTACACCTTACAGTTTTGTGGCCACCACCCACAGCTTGTGGTGGAACAATATTAAACCGGTATTTGTGGACATTGAGCCGGAATTTGGCAACCTCGACCCCGCAAAAATTGAAGCGGCCATTACTCCCAAAACCACCGCCATTTTGCCGGTGCATGTGTATGGAAACCCCTGCAAAGTAAACCGCATACAGGAAATTGCCGACATTTACGGGCTGAAAGTAATTTACGATGCCGCACACTGTTTTGGAGTAAAACACCTGGGCCAGGGTATTTGTAACTTTGGAGACATATCCATTCTTAGTTTTCACGCCACCAAAGTGTTTAATACCATGGAGGGCGGCGCCATTGTATGCCACGATGCCGCCACAAAAAAACGCATCGACTACCTCAAGAACTTTGGCTATGCAGGTGAAACTACAGTGATGGCGCCTGGCATTAATTCAAAAATGAATGAAATGCAAGCTGCTTTGGGTTTGGTACAGTTAAAACACTACCATGAAAACATTGAAAAACGGAAAATCATAGCGGATACTTACCGTAAAGAACTTTCAGGTATCAAAGGCATTTCATTTTTACCTATACCCGAAAACACCGAAAGCAACCATGCCTATTTTCCTATCTTTGTTAATGAAAAGGAATACGGCATGAGCCGCGACCAGTTATACGAAAAGCTCAAACATAACAACATATTTGGGAGACGTTACTTTTATCCGCTCATTAGCGAATTTTCAATGTACAAAGGATTAGATTCAGCAAAACCATCTAACCTGATCGAAGCAAATATAAAAGCTGATAAAGTAATCTGCTTGCCTATCTACCCAGACTTGGCACTTAAATACTTAAACCATATAGTTGAACAATTAAAAACTAAATAAAGTATGTTCAAAAACATCCTTGTAGTCACTGACAATTTATACATGTGCACAAATTTTCAACAAGTTTTTGAAGATCTATCTTTTAAAGGTGTTCGTATTTCTTTTGCCATAAGCCCTTTTTCGGATAAAAATAATTTTGAAAACAGATTGAAATTTTCAGTTTCTGTATATGATCTAAAAAATGACAAACACGTAAAGACAATATGTGAAAATTATGATCTGGTTTTTTCAATACATTGTAAACAAATTTTTCCAAAAGAGTTAGTAAACACAGTGAAATGCATTAACGTTCATCCTGGTTATAACCCGATAAATAGAGGATGGTATCCACAAGTGTTTTCAATTTTATATGATATCCCAATTGGTGCTACAATCCACGAAATTGATGAAAAATTAGATCATGGAAATATTATTGACAGGGAATTTGTTGAAAAAGAAATTGTTGACACTTCATTAACTTTGTACAATAAAGTATTGAAAAAGGAAATCTTTTTATTGAAAAAAAATCTCCCCTCGATTATTTCAAATTGTTACTCAACAATAAAACCAGAAAATGAGGGTAAATTATTTATGAAAAATGATTTTAAAAATTTATGTGAAATTGACTTGAAACAATTAACAACCGCAGAAGATCTAATAAATAAGTTTAGAGCATTGACACATAACGATTATAAAAATGCATTTTTTATAGACCAAAAAACAAACAAAAAAGTTTTTATTTCAATAAACCTTGAATATGGCGAATAAGACTAAAATTTTACATTTATACAGTGATGAAAAATTTTATAATTTTATAAAACTCACCTTCAATATTGATGAACTATCGAATACATATTTAAACCTTTCAGAAAACAACTCAAATATTAACATAGATGATTATTCAGCTATTATAGTACATTATTTGGACACACTTAGTATAAATTTTATAAAGCAACATGAAATTGTACAACCTATTGTCTGGTTTTTTTGGGGTGGTGATGGTTTCAGTTTGGGAAAGTTTACATATCTATTCTTAGAAAATAAAACAAAAAAAGCTAGAATAAAACTAGCATTTCAAAAAAGCTTTGTATTTGGGATTAAACAAATTATTAAATTAATATATCCAGAGCTACTAGATTACCAAAAATACACTAAACATAAAATTAACATAATTGAAAAATTCAGACTTATAGTTCCCATTATGCCTGGTGATTATGATATATTAAAGAACAAATATCAAATTACACCTCCAAAGCTTCACCTTAATTATGCAAATCCATTGTTCTCGTACAAAATATTCCCTAAAACAAATGGTACAAACATACTTCTCGGGAATTCAGCCAGCTATACCAATAACCACATTGAAGCAATTGATTGGTTAAAAAAGAAAAAGCTTAATAGTAGGAAAGTAATTATCCCATTAAACTACGGAGACAAACAACTTGCTTCACACATAAAAAAATATGCAATAAAAGAACTTGGAGCTGAAAACGTTATAATACTCGAAGAATTTTTACCATTTGAGGATTATAATAAAATTGTCATGTCTTGCAATGTGTTAATAATGAATCATAAAAGACAACAAGCTTTGGGAAATATTGTTCAAGCTCTACTCACAGGTGCCCATATATATTTTAATAAAAATTCAACCATCTACAAATACTTAAAAGAAAATAATGTTATTTGCAGTGATATTTCTTGTTGCAATAGTATTAGAGCATTAGAGGCAAATGAACAAGAATTAAATAGAAAAAAAGCTAATGAATTATTTGGGCCAGAAAGGCAGCATAATAAAGTTCGGGAAATGATTCAATTTTTAACAAAGCAACAAGATGTCTCTTCGCAAAACAGCCATTTCAGGTATTAAATGGACCACCGCCGGAACTATTGGCCGCTCATTGTTCCAGTTACTGCAGGTTTCTATTTTAACCCGCTTTCTGCCCAAAGAAGCTTTTGGCTTGGTGGCCATGGCGTTGTTTGTGGTGCAGTTTTCCAATATTTTTGTCGATATGGGCATGACCTCCGCCATCCTGCACCGGCAAAATGCCACCAAAAATGAATACAGCAGCATTTACTGGCTTAATATTTTTATTTCGTTGTTCCTTTACGGCATCCTGTTTTTTAGTGCTCCGGTAATAGCCCGTTTTTACAATGAACCCGAACTACGAATGCTGGTTCCCATACTCGGTACCAACCTTTTGTTAATGGCAAGCGGCCGACAGCACCGCACCATTATGCAAAAACAATTTCAGTTTAAAGCCATTGCCATAACCGAGTTATCATCTTTTTTTCTGGGGCTGATTGCAGCAATTATACTGGCCATAAACAATTTTGGGGTATATAGCCTTGTTTATTCAACCTTATTGGCCGCTTTTATTTCAAACAGTTCATTCCTTATACAAAACCTGCGCTTAAACCCAATACGTTTACATTTCAGGTTAAAAGAAACCAAGCCCTTCCTCAAAATTGGGGGCTTTACCATGGGCAGCACCCTGCTCGATTTCTTTTCACGCGAAATTGACGTACTCATTATTGGTAAAATGCTGGGAGCTGAAAGTTTGGGGGTATATAGCTTAGCAAAGCAAATTGTCAGGAAACTATTTTCAGTAATCAACCCAATTATAATAACGGTATTAAGCCCCTTACTTTCATCCATCCAAAAAGAAAAAGAACGATTAAAAGCTACCTATCTAAAAGTTATAAAATACTTAGCTTACATTAATTTTCCTATATATGTTTTAATAATAGTAGCTTCAAAAGAGATTCTACAAATTGTTTATGGAGCAGCTTATGCCGAATCATACGTTATCTTAGCTTTTTTGGCTTTTGCTTATTGCTTGGCAGCATTATCAAACCCGGTAGGAAGTTTACAAATTGCAACCGGAAGAACAGATATTGGATTCAAGTGGACTATTTTGAGAGTAATAGTAACTCCTCCGGTTATATTTGTCGGTACATTAATAAATATTGAAGCAGTTGCTGCATTTTATGCATCGCTATCGTTACTATTTGTCATCCCATTATGGTATATCCTACTTAAACCGTTGGCTAATATTAAGCTTAAAGAATACTTAAACCAATTTTATAAACCGCTATTATTTTTCCTGGGGGCTACCCTGATTATTTACTTGTTAGGCGACAAAACTGAAATCACGAACAATGTAATTACAAATGCAATTATAAAAGTCAGTATTACTGTTGTAGCTTTTGCTATTTTTATCTTTTCTTTTGATAAAAAATCTGTTCTTGAAACGTATAACCTGTTTATATCAACCATTAAACGAAACAAATAATGTCATCATTTATATTAGATATTCAAACGAATGTAAAACCCGGTAATAGTAATCAAAAGAGATTCTCACTGGATTACAACACGTCTGCAAAGTTTCAAAACGACAAAATAAATTGTGAAAACGATGATTTTTACCTATTGCTTGATGGTATTGTATTGAATAAAAAACAGCTATTAGAAAAAAGCATTCAAACAAATTGGGCTGAATATCTTATAGAACAATATCAAAAAAAAGGCAACCAGTTTTTCAAACATTTAAAAGGTTCGTATTACGGTTTTCTGTTTGACAAAACAGAAAACAAATGGATTGTTTTTACCGACCACATCAGCAGTAAACCCATGTACTATGCCCAATACAACAACCATATTGTATTTTCAAACAACTACACCGGTCTGGTTAATCATTTAAAAAAGAAGGGTGAAAAAGTTTCGTTAAACGAACAAGGCGCCTACCTGCTTCTCTCGTATGGTTATGTATTTGAAGATATTACCAATACCAATGAAATCAAACGCCTGATGGTTGGATATTCTGCTCTTGTTCAAAATAACAAACTGAACTTTGAGAAATTTTATACATTAACCAACACTCCAATTGACATTTCGGAAAACGAAGCCATTGAACAAATAGACAAACGATTTAGAGAAGCGGTACAATTAGCCTTTGAAAAGGACAAAGAATATGGCTACAAACATGTAGCTGCATTAAGCGGGGGACTCGATTCACGCATGACTGTGTGGGTAGCGCACGACCTGGGTTATACCGACCAGCTCAACCTTACCTTCTCGCAAAGCAACTACCTCGACGAAACCATTGCCAAACAAATTGCCGCCGATTTAAAACACGAATGGCTGTTTAAGGCACTTGACAACGGGAATTTTCTGAAAAACATAGATGAAACAACACAAATAACAGGAGGCAATGTACTTTACTATGGTTTAGCTCATGGTTTAAGTTTATACAACTACCTAAATTTTGATAATTTAGGGATAATGCACTCGGGTCAATTGGGCGATGTTGTTATTTCAACATTTTATTCAACGTTAAATAAAAATAAGCAATTCTCATTTGGAGATGGTGCTTATTCCAAAAAAAATTTGTCAACAATTAAATCTTTTAGCTTTAAAGAAAATTACCCCAACGAGGAGATTTTCAAAATGTATATCCGGGGTTTTTACGGGGCAAATCAGGGTTTGTTTGGCATTATGAATTATACCGAAACCTACTCCCCTTTTTATGATATTGATTTTATGGAATTTGCATTAAGCATTCCGTTAAAGCTGCGTTTTAATCATCGTTTGTATAAAAAATGGATAAATACAAAATATCCGAAAGCTGCAGAGCATATATGGGAAAAAGACAAGGTTCCTGTAAATTATCGATATTGGATTAATATTAAAGGAAGAAAAATACCACTCAGCCAATTACCAATAAAAATTTTATCAAAATTGGGCATTGCAAAATATGGGCTCAATACAAAAAACAATATGAACCCGCTGGAATATTGGTACAATACCAATCCGGAACTCAAAAAGTTTATGGATGGTTATTTTAATGAAAACATTCAGTTGTTGAATGAATACCCTCAACTTAAGAAGGATTGCGAAGTGTTATATTCTTCGGGCAAAAGAAGTGAAAAGGTGCAGGTGTTGTCACTCTTGGGTTTTACAAATACAATGAAACATGATTAGCTTTATAATTATTGGCCGCAACGAAGGCTGGAAATTCACAAAATGCCTGCAAAGTGTATTTGAAACCATTGAGTACAACAAGCTCAAAGATGCAGAAGTCATTTATGTTGATTCAAAATCAACTGATGACAGCCTAAAGCGAGCTAAAGCATATAAACAAGTAAAAGTTTTTCTTATTACAGGTGAATGCAATGCAGCCATTGCCCGGAATATTGGGGCGAAAGAATCTAAAGGGGGCATACTGTATTTTATTGATGGGGATATGGAAATTGAAAAAGATTTTCTATCTCATGCGATTATCAATAATCAACTAAAATATGATTGTATTACAGGGCATTTAGATGATTACCTTTACGATATAAATGATAACTTTTTAGGTGTAAAAAAGAGGACTTATAAAGATGAAATACCCAAAGTAGAACAAAAGTTAAATACTAATGGAGGGATTTTTCTTATAAAGAAACAAATATGGGATGAATTAGGCGGTATGCGAACAAAATACCGTCGCAGCCAAGATATTGATTTATCATTGAGAATAATAGAAAAGAAGTACAAAACAATTCGACTACCTTCACTGATCACAAAACATCATACTGTTGAATATAGCAATGACAAACGAATGTGGAAAAATCTAAAACAACTGCACAGCTTTTATCCCGCTATGATTTTTAGAGATCATTTATTAAATACGGTTGTCTGGAGTAGAGTTTTACGTTCAAATTATACGACAGTTTTATTTCTCATATTGATTATTTCACTATTAATAAACAACAATTGGCTAATACTTTTTCCTGCAATACTATATTTTTTATTCTTTGTAGCAAAGGTTGCAAAAAACACAATTGATGCAAGTATCTCAAAAAACAAAATACTATACTTTTTTGAGAGAATAGTTTTTCAGTTTTCACATGATTTATTATTCTGGTTTGGTTTTTTCTTTTTCCATCCGAAATCCAAAAAGTTAAACTATACTTTAATAGACTAAATTATATAATGCTCCAAAGTTTCTTCGTATATAGCATAACAGCCCTATTGCTTTTCATTTTTGGCAGTGTAGCCGCCAAGCGGGAGCGCATTAACAATAGTATTGGCAAACCAACATCTTTCTGGACATGGGAAGTTGTTTTTTCTTTGTTGATATTTGCATTGATTTCGGGTATCCGTTGGCAAGTTGGTGTTGATCATCAAAATTACTTAAACAATTTCCGGAGTTTACAACAATTCGGTTATTTTGCTGATCCAATGGAGAAAGGTTTTGAGTACATTACTTCTATTTTTACCACACTGGATATCCATTTTGTTTTTTATTTTGCTTTTTGGGCATTCCTACAACTATTTTTCGTTTATTATGCTGTTAGAAACGAACGCTACTTATTACCATTCTTGGGGATTGTAATCTTATTGGGACCACACTATTTGAGCTGGATGAACGGCATACGGCAAATGTTGGTAGCCACTATCTTCGTTTTTTCCATCCAGCTAATAACCAAAAGGAAGCTGCTACCATATTTGATAACTATTTTATTGGCTTCAACAATACACAAATCAGCCATATTATTGTTGATATTTTATTTTATCCCCAAACTCGATTATTTTAAAAACCGCTATATAAACATTGGGCTGCTTATTGCAACGCTAATTATCGGTTTCACACCTGCTTTTATGAATGCAATCAGCTTTTTTGAAAATATTTTAGCGTTTATTGGATATGATAGATATGCTGCACGTTTTGATATTATGCTCGAGTATGAAAGAGAAATGAATTTAGGTCCACGCCGCTTATCCATTTTGTTTTTAAACATTGAGTCCCCTCCGAAAAGTCAAAAGGCAGGAACGATAATTAATTCCAAAATATTTGTAGTTATAAACAAACTATCGTTAATAACTTAATTAGTTAATACTATTATTTTTTGTTAAATTTGT
>JAQVNO010000014.1 GCA_028703095.1 Bacteroidales bacterium | reverse complement strand
CTTATCGTTGATGAAATGGCTTTCTGCATATTAAAAGCAGGCAATGCAGGCACTTCCATGGGAAAATAATCGTTTGAGGTGCCTTCACCCCGAATGGCAGCAATAGGTAATAACAATTCACCCACCCCGATATATGGTTTTAAACTGCCGGTTTTACCTAAAAAAAGTACTGCTTTCGGCATAATGGCAGAAAGTAAATCCATAATTGTGGCTGCCATCGGACTACCCATGGAAATGTTAATGATAGTAATATTATCTTTCGTGGCATTCGGCATCTGATGTTCCAATCCATTGATGCTTGTATCCATGAGATTGGCAAAATTTGTGATGTAATTTTTGAAATTAGTAAGTATGATATACTGCCCGAATTCCTCTATTTTTAAACCGGTATATCTTGGCAACCAATTGTTAACTATCTCTTTTTTTGTTTTCATGTGTAGCTGATTTTGCAAGCTTTAGTTGAAAGCAAAATTACTCTTTTTTTTAATGAAACAAGAAAAATTATTTTTTTCATTTTTTTCTTTCCTAAGGCAAAATCCTTCCAAAAATGCGTGCTTGGGATAGGAGATGCTTCGTTAAAATATCAAAAAGCTCCGGAGCTTTTTTTTGTAAGCATTTTAAATTTTATATGGATGTTATAGAAATTCAATTTAATAATAAATATTTTCATTTTTGTTGTTTTTGATATGATGTTATGGTTTAATTTTGTATCAAATTAAAACGAAATATCAACAGTATGAAAACACACCGATTAGTAGCAAGTCATCAAATAGGAGCAATCCTCTCAACAATTCATATAGAAAATCCGGAAAGCATGGAAGAAAAAAGTCCGCAGAATATTATAAATAATCACTTAGTATGCTTCCTTTTGAAACCCGAAAGGGAAGTTTTACATAAGGCTATCCATAATCCCTAGGGAAGCATAAAGGAATAAAGTATTCGATTTTTAAGCACTTGAAAGCCGCTGTAGTCCTACAGCGGTTCTTTTTTGCCTGAAAAAACACACAAAAAGTCTTAGAACTTTTCCGAAAAAGCTCCCGTACTTTTTCCAAAAAGCCTTAGAGCTTTTCTAAAAAAGCTTTAAAGCTCTTTATGAAAACCTCTATAGCTCTTCAAAAGAAGCTCTCAAGCTCTTTTTAAAAAGTTTTCGTCAATTATTTTTGCACTGTTCGAACGTATAGGAGGAAATTCTTATTGATTTTTACGGTTTTTTTATTACTAAATAAGGTAAAATTAGGTGCTTTTACTCTATTTGGAATATTTTAGTGGGAATAGATACATATTATAAAGTAAAATAGTGGGAAAATAAGCACTGTAAATAGGGGATGAGTGGGGATAGCTTAAGCCTCTCAACTACTTTTTTTCAATGTTATGGCTCTTTTGTAAGGGCTTTTTAAGTATTGGGGTTAACTAGTTTATATGTGCACCTCGAAGTCCGAAAAGGTGTATAATATCTCCCATAGAAGGATATATTGTGCACCTTTTCATACATTAAAGGTGTGCTTTATTTTTTTTGCAAAAATAGTCTTTTTTTTAATGAAACAAGAAAAAAGCATTTTTTAGTGAATCAATTGAAGCTAACAAAATTTTATGTACTTTTGCTTTTCATAAATGATAATAAAATAATTATGTCAATTGTCGTTAAAAATATAACGAAAGTATATGGTATTCAAAAAGCTTTGAATGATGTTTCTTTTGAAGTCAAACAAGGCGAGATTGTAGGTTTGTTAGGTCCTAATGGAGCAGGCAAATCAACTATGATGAAAATAATTACTTGCTATAAACGGCAGACTTCGGGATTTGTCAGTGTTTGTGGACTAGATATAACGGAGGATGCCAATGCTATTAAAAATTATATTGGTTATTTGCCGGAAAACAATCCCTTATATTTGGATATGTTTGTGAAAGAAAGTCTTGCTTTTGTTGCGAAGATTTATCATATGAAAAATGTTAAAAGCCGAATCGAGGAAATTATTCAATTGACAGGTTTACAGAACGAACAACATAAAAAGATTGGTGCTTTATCGAAAGGCTATCGTCAACGTCTTGGATTAGCACATGCCCTTATTCATGACCCTCAGGTTTTAATATTGGATGAACCTACGTCCGGCTTAGACCCTAATCAGTTAATTGATATTCGTACCCTTATTCAAGAAATTGGCAAAACAAAAACAGTTTTATTTTCTACACACATTATGCAGGAAGTAGAAGCCATTTGTAATCGTGTGGTGATTATTGATAAAGGGATTATTAAAGCGGATGATACAATTGATAATTTAAGGAAATCCATTAAAGCACAATTTGCGCTGCAAATAGAAGTTGATAAACGTATTAATAGTAAAAAACTACATGCTATCGAAGGAGTTGTACGGATTACAGAAATAGGGAATAATACATATCTTATTGAATCTAAAACAAATGTAGCTGCAGAAGTGCAAAAAATACTTTCCGCCGACGAGATAACGCTTTTAAATATGCATCGCAAAGAATATAATATGGAAACTATTTTCCATGAATTAACAACTAACAATTAGAAGTGACGAACTTAGCGTATGTTTTTTACTAATCCATTGTTTTTGTTTGCATTATTTGCCCTGGCAATTCCCATTGCCGTGCATTTGTTTAATTTTAGAAAATACAAAATTTTTTATTTTTCCAACACTCAATTTCTTCAAACATTAAAACAACAGACTCATCGGCATTCTCAACTACGAAAATTAGTGATTTTGACATTACGATTATTAGCCATACTTTCTATCGTTTTTGCTTTTACGCGTCCCTATATTCCATTGCAGGAAAAGAATAATGCATTGAAAGGTAATCAATATGTACTTATTTATATGGATAATTCTTTTTCTATGGAAAGTGTTTCTTCGCGGGGAACTCTTTTGGATGAAGCCATTGAAAAAGCAAGTTATATTGTTGAAGCTTTTGCAGAAGAAGATAGGTATATGCTTGTTACTAACGATTTCAGTCCGAGACATCAGCAGTTTTTTACGAAAGATGAAATGAAAAAGGAAATTAAAGAAGTGAAAATTTCTGCAAGCACGCGTAACTTAGATATGGTGATAGAGTATGCTTTGCATTTTTTATCACGACAAGCTTCGGATAATAAAAAAATATATTTAATTTCCGATTTCCAGCAAACAATGGCTTCTTTATCAAAAATGTCGAAAGAAGAAAATGTATTTACTTATTTGGTACCCTTGAAAGCTAATAAAATAAGCAATGTGTATTTGGATACCTCTTGGTTTGAAGCGCCTGTATTTACAGTCGGACAGCCTATTAATATTCACTTTATTGTAAAAAATAATTCAGATGAAGATGTGGAAAAATTACCGATAAAATTGGTTGTTAATAATATCCAAAAAGCCGTAGCATCAGCTGATATTAAAGCAAATGGATTTACTGAAGTTCAAATGAGTTTTACTGTTTTTGAAAAAGGTATTCAGAATGCGTATCTTGAAATCTTAGATTACCCGGTTACTTTTGATGATAAAATGTACTTTTCTTTTTATATTAATCCTTATCACAGCGTTTATTGTGTCTTTGGCGAAGAGGAGAGTCCCTATTTGAAAGCATTGTATGCTAATGATTCAACTATTTTTTATCAGTCAGTTAGTGATAGAAATATAAATTATGCTGCTTTAAAAAATCAAGATTTAATTGTCTTGGATAGGGTAAAAGAACAAAGTTCAGGCTTTCTTCAAGCGATAGATGAGTATGTACGTTATGGAGGAAATGTGCTTTATATTCCATCTCCAGATGCGGAAATTACGTTAAGTAATGTTTTTAATCGCCGGTTAGGCTTACCGTTTTTTGTTAGCTTGGACACACAGCGTACACGAGTGGCGTCTTTGAATGTGGAACATGATTTATTTAAACATGTCTTTGAAAAATTTAGTGGTTCCATAAATCTTCCCCAGGTTTTTCGTTATTATACCTTTAACAAAGGAATTTATCCGGGAAAGGAAAGTCTTATCCTTTTAGAAAGCAATAACGATTTTTTAATTGTTCAAAAAGTTGATAGAGGCAATGTGTTTCTACTTGCCACCCCTTTATTGGATGATTACAGTGAATTTCAAAAACATGCTATTGTAGTTCCGGCATTGTATAATATGGCTATTTTGCAATCAAAACATGATCAGTCCTATTATATAATAGGAGAGAATAGTCGTATTGTTTTAAATAAAATAGATTTAGAAGTCGATAATGTGCTTGAAATTCTTAACCCGAAAACAAAATTTTCTTTTATCCCTGAAATAAGAAAAAACAGTGCTGAAATGAACCTTTTTGTTCATGATCAAATCACGGAAGCAGATAATTATCTTATAACGAATAATTCCGATACAATTTCGGGACTTTCATTTAATTATAACAGAAAAGAATCACAGATGTCTTTTTATGATAAGTCTGAATTAGAAGAACAAATAAACCGCTATGAGCTAAAAAATTATAAGGTATTGAATTTACAAAATAAATCTACGAATGCCATTATAAGTGAAATTCAAACAACAGGTTTACAGCTTTGGTATTATTTTGTGCTTTTCGCTTTACTTTGTTTGTTGGCAGAAGTTATCTTATTAAGGTTATGGAAACAATAACTATTGATGATATTTTTTCGATTGATACCGAAGAAGCTTTTTTCGATAGGGTATTGCGTGTTTTTCGATACCAATATACCTATTGTGCTTTATACAGGCAATATGTAGATGCAATTTCATCTTCTGTTACTTCCATAAACGAATTGTCTCAAATTCCATTTTTACCTATTGAGTTTTTCAAAAATCACCGTATCATTAGTTCAAAGGAAAAAGAAAACATTGTTTTTCGCAGTAGTGGCACAAGTGGGATGCAAAGAGCGGAACATTATGTGGCAAACCTTGCAATCTATGAGCAGAGTTTTTTACGTAGTTTTCGCTATTTTGTGGGTCAGCCGGAAGATTATGCTATCTTGGCGTTACTTCCTTCTTATTCGGAAAAAGGAGATTCCTCCTTATTGTATATGATGCAATGTTTGATGCAAAAAGCAAAGCAACCGTTTTCTAAATTTTACTTAACGAATACCGATGAATTAGTCGATAATTTAAACCAACTTGCCAGTATTAAGCAAAAAACAATACTTTGGGGAGTTAGTTATGCCTTATTGGATTTTATAGAAACTCATCAGGTATACTTACCCGATTTAATTGTTTTTGAAACAGGAGGAATGAAAGGTAGACGCAAGGAACTTTTAAGAGAAGAACTTCACCTTCGTTTACGAAATGGCTTCGGAGTAGATAAAATTTATTCTGAATATGGCATGACAGAATTGTTATCTCAGGCATATACCTATGGGAATCAAAGATTTTATTGTCCTTCTTGGATGCGTGTTCATATAAGGGATATATATAATCCTTTACGGCTCCTGACGCAAAAAGGGAAAAGTGGCGGAGTAAATGTAATTGACCTGGCTAATCTCTATTCATGTTCATTTATTGCGACTCAAGATATTGGTAAATGTTATGAAGACAATTCTTTTGAAATACTAGGTCGCTATGATAATAGTGATATACGTGGTTGTAATTTACTCGTAAATGAGTAAGAATTCTTATTAGTAAATATAAGGAATAATCCGGTATTTGACTTTATTTTTATACATATCCCACAAAGGACCATATTTAGCACCGCAAATTTTATCATCATCCCATTGGCGTGTAAATAACAATAACACATAATACAAGGGATAAAACCACACCCATACTACTCCGGGATAACCTACGCTCAAAGCAATGGCACTACCCATAAGTATTTCTCCCAAATAATTGATGTGTCTGCTCAATCCCCAGAACCCATTTACCAAAATGGATTGATTGCCGTTTTGGAGTATTTCCGGTTTAATGCCAAGAAAAGATTTATTTGGTTGGATTTTAAAGTAATATTTTTGCATGTTGGCACCACGTGCTAAGCTCCATCCGCAGAAAAATAAAACGGCAAAAGTAACACTTAACCACATTGGAATTTCCGGATTTTGCATGTCAACTGTTGCCCAAAGAGAGATAAGATAAAAGTAAGGATAAAAGGTTAAACAACCAAAACTTAATTTTAAGCCGACACGTTCAGCAATAAAATCGTAAGTGTATAAATGTACTTTTTCAAAACTCAAATAATCCCAAACAAAATATGTTAGTAGCGCTGCACATAACATAATACCGGGATTTATAGTGTTATATGCCAGAAAATGGTGTGCTGCAAAGCTTAATACATTCAGTTGAAGCATTACAGCTCCAATCAGGTATAACCATATCTTTGTGTCAAAGCGACCGTTTTTTAATTGTGGATTCTTCAGTCTGCCCAGAAAAAGATCAGCAAGTAAAGATTTTCCCGTTGAGGGGTAGGGAAGTACTATTAGAAAAGTAAATAATAATCCCATCGTAATGGCACCTGCTAAGCTATACCATCTTATGGTATATAACCATTCATACGAAACCAAGCCAAAATATCCCAGTAGAAACCAAAGTACGACACAAATTGCTAAAACATAAATGCCGTTTAAGCGATACTGTAGGATTTTATTTGTTTTTTCGTTTTTAACATAGCCTTCTAAGCATTTTCCCGGTAAAAAATAATACAATAAAGTAATGATAGTGTAGACTATCCAAGGAGTGAAAAAGCCAAGTAATGCGTTCATTATGATAAATTTTTTGTGTTAGTATACATTATATTAATAGCTAATTTTCGTGGGAGTAAACGAGTTGTAAGTATGCGAGCCAGTTTATTAATGAAGCCGGGTATAATAATAGGTCCTTTTCCCAATGCTTTTAATGTTTTTTCAGCAACTTGATATGGTTCCAAGGTACCGGGGGCTTTATTTTGTTGAGCCGTTTGATAACCCGGAGTCAAGATAGCACCTGCACAGCTGGCTACTACATCAATATTATACATTTTTAATTCTTTCCATAAACCTTCTGCTAAAATAGTATTAAAAGCTTTGGAAGCTGCATAACTTACGATTTTTGGACTGCCTTGGTTTCCTGCTAATGACGACATGAGGACAATACCTCCTTTTTTGTTTTTAATCATTGAAGTAGACAGGAGTTTGGTAATTAAAAGAGGTGTTTTAATGTTTACATCTACCACTTTTTCAAGGAATTCTTCCGAAATGTTTTCAAAATAATCGATGGGTGAAAAGGCGGCATTATAAACCAATAAACCTATGGGAACATCCAGTTGAGAGACAAGGTGTTTTGTTTGAGAAAAATCTGATAAATCAACAGAAAAATATTTAATATCTACCGCATAGTTGTCGGATAATTTTTTAGCAATGATTTCCAGTTTTTCCAAACGTCTGGCAAGCAATATTACATTTAATCCTCGTTGTGCCAATGCTTCGGCAAAAGCAGCTCCCAATCCTTCCGATGCTCCGGCTACCAATGCCCAAGGACCATAGTTTGCTTTAAAATCTCTCTTCATTAAATGTTGTTTTTATTTAATTTATTGGAGGCAAAATTACAAAAAAATATTGAAAAAATGTCTACATAAATTATTCAAAGTAAATAAATATGAAATAATGAAAATAAAAATGCGTTTCTTAGTCTGATGTGTGTTCGAAATCAGATGGTTCAATATGAATAGTGGCAATTATCCCAAACTGTTCCTCAATCAAACTTTCAATATCGGTAGCAATTTTATGTCCTGTTTCAATGCTTAAATCTTTATCTAATTTGATATGAAATGTTAACTCTTGTCTCGAAACATAATTATGTATATGAAAATGATGCAATTGCAGATTGTTAAACCCCAGCTTATTGACAGCAGTCGTAATTTTATTGATTAACTCTTGGCTAGGCTTTTCCCCTAAGAGTTTTGTGATGGCTTCTTTTGCGATTTTATAGGTAGCATAGAACAACATAAAGGAAATAACAGCACCTAGGAGACTGTCAATCCACCATAGCTTGTTGGCAAACAATATGCCTATTAATACCATGATTGACGATAGAGCGTCGGTTCTGTGATGCCACCCATCTGCTTTTATGCTGACATTGTCAGTTTTGCGAGCTAAATAGAAAGCATATTGAGCCAGTGCTTCTTTAGCCAGAATGGAAACAATGGTTACAACAATAGCAATGATTCCGAATTGAGCCGATTTATGATTGTTAAATTGTATAATAGATTCTTTTAAAAAATCATAAGCTATTACACTTAAAAGCATGGCAATAAATAACGCAGCTATTTGTTCCCAGCGACCATGTCCAAAAGGATGTTTCTTATCCGGCTTTTGTGACGATAGTTTAACCCCAATAATAACTACTAACGAACTAATAGAATCGGAAAGCGTATGCCAAGCATCAGCTGTTAGAGCAATAGAACCGGTTATTATTCCTGCCCATAATTTAGCTATGAATAATAAGGTATTTAATAGTATTGAAACGATTCCTTCTTTATATCCGGCTTTTCTTTTATCCATATGATATTAATTGGTTGCCAAAATTATGAAAATAAAGTGCGTAAAAAGTTACATAATATCAAAATGCAAATAGCCGTTAATAGGATGGAGAAGATAAAAATGAGTGTGTTACGTTTTCTGTTTTTCGTTTTTAATTCCTTCATCTTTTCAGCTAAAGCTTGTTTTTCCCTTTCGGATAAATTTTTTTTATGTGATTTTTTTTGAATTGTTGGATAGTGTGTTTTCCGGGTTTTGTTTAAATATGGATGCTTGCTGAGCATTTCTTTGTTATAATTGATACGTGCTATCATATCCGCCATAAATCCGCCGCCACCCATTTTTTAAACTTTTAGTATTTAAATTTAATTAAATTATTAAAATGCAAATGTACACTTTTTTTTAATTTTAAATTTTAGATTGAGCATGCTGTTAAATAGTGAATTATTTTCAATATTTAAATACGGTAGTAAATAAAAAAGAATTCAATATCAACATAAAAAAACATATACCGAAAATTATTTACATGGAAATAAAAAAATGCGTAAATAAAAAACGTATTTTTGCAGCATGAAACATTTTCCATCCTTCATTAAAGCTTTTGTATTAGTAATATCTTGTCTAATGCTATGTGTATTATACATATCTTGTGCCAGTCAGGCAACATTAACCGGAGGAGAAAAAGATGTAAGTCCTCCTCAAATTCTTAAAACATTACCGGAAAATTATACGAAAAATTTCAAGGATCGTCAATTGAAGATTCGATTCAATGAATACTTCTCATTGGCTTCTCCAACGGAGAATATTATTATTAATCCGGCAATGTTAATTCCTCCAAAATTTGAAATGAAAGGGAAATCACTACTGATAAGCTTTAAGGAATATTTACAGCCTAATACAACTTATACTGTTATATTTTCAGAAGCCATCAAAGATATTACAGAAGGGAATGTGTTAAATTCAGAATCCATTGTTTTTAGTACCGGTGTAAGTTTAGATTCTTGTATGCTTCATGGAAATATTCGAGATGCTTATACCTTAGACCCTAGTAACAGAATAGCTGTCATGTTGTATGAAACGGACAATGATTCAGCACCTTTATTACAGTTGCCTTTGTATTATGCCTTTACCAATAAAAAAGGAGATTTTTATTTTTATAATCTACCTCAAAAATCGTATAAGTTGTTTGCTTTGGAAGATAAAAATCAAAATAAACTATTTGATCTTCCCGATGAGTTGATAGCCTTTTCAGATAAACTTATAGCTACTTATCCAATACCTAAAAAAATCAGAGATAGTATAGAAGTGATTGATAATGAAAAAATGGATTCTATAAAAGTGCAATTTTATCTTTTCAAAGAGCAAGATACTACTCTCAAATATCTTCGCCGCACTTTAGTAAAAGAAGCATATTATCACTTTGTTTTTTCGGGAGAAGTCCATGAATTTTTTTTAAACCCCATTGATATTAATTATCAGAATCTCTACGTATGGGAATCTAACCTAACAAAAGATACTATTAGTCTATATTTTAATAAGTTAATAGATGAAGATATTGATTTTGCTATTGAAGTAAATGGGTTTGTCTTTGATACTATTACACTAAATCCGGCAAGTAAATTAATGGGATTTCAGTTTAGAAGAAGTGCAAAAGATTCTACTGAAGATAAAAAGAATACTTTCAATCCTCAAGTCCATTATGCCGGTGAAATAGACAGGCAATTGACTTTAGAATTTGCTTATCCGGTGAAAGAAATAAGCAATAATAACTTCTTATTACTGGAGTTGAAAAAAGAAAAGAGGGAACTCAGTCTTAAAGACAGCTTGGGCAATGATACTATAGTAGAAGTGAATGATTATGATACGCTTATGCCTAGATATTATTTTGCGGATAGTTTACATCGTAAATGGGTAATCGATTATGAATGGAAATATACTAAAAACTATGTTTTTTTTAGTAAAGATTCTGTGTTTTTTTCGTATCTAGGTACGTATAACGATACAATTTCTGTTGATTTTAAAATGAAAACACCTCGTGATTATGGGGAAATTCAAATGGAATATCAAATCTCTCAACCTAATCAGTATATCATTCAATTACTAACGGAAAAAGGTGAAGTAGTTTCTGAGCGTATCATTCAAGAAAGTGATACGATAAACTATCCCTATCTTCAAGCAGGGAAATATAAAATCCGAGTAATAGTGGATGTAAATAAAAATAATAAATGGGATACAGGTAAATATATTAAAAAACGTCAAGCTGAAACTGTTATTTATTTTTCTAAAGCATTAGAAGTAAGGAATAACTGGACATTACAAGAAATGTTTTTAATTAATTTGTAAAAAATGGTTTGATTTTTGTAAGCGTTTCTATGTTTTAACATTTTAATGTATATGAAAAAACGTTTACCTTTTATAGCTTTATTATTTCTCTTATCTTTTTTATCATTAGGCACTTATATGTATTTTGATAAATTGGTTAAAGATGAAATCAACGAAGCTTTTATTAAAGGGAATGCGAAACAATTATCTCCATTTTTTAATGATATGATAGATATTTCGATGGAAAATATGGAAGCAACCTATAGTCGTTTTCAGGCTGAATCCATACTCAATGAATTTTTTGAAAAGAATCCTCCTGCTTCATTTCGTGTTGATAAAGAAGGAGTGTCTTCTGAATCTTCATCTTTTGTAATAGCAACTTACACAACAGCGTATGGCTGCTCATATAGAGTGTATTATGTTTTAAAAGATATTAATAGAAACAAAAAAACTGAGCGCTTATGTGTATTAAATATTGCTAAAAAACAAAAATGTCAATCGAAGAAATAATTATCAAAGCCTTAGAAGAAGATGTTGGAAATGGCGATCACTCTTCTTTGTTGTCTATCTCACCCGAAGCCCAAGGAAAATCAAAATTATTAGTGAAAGAAAAAGGTATTATTGCCGGTGTTGAAGTCGCAGAAAAAGTTTTTAAATGTGTCGATAGTCAATTAACATTAGATGTATTTATTACAGACGGAAGTAAAGTCAATATTGGCGATATTGTTTTTATAGTATGCGGTAGCGTGCAATCGATATTGAAAGCAGAGCGATTGGTACTGAATATTATGCAGCGAATGAGTGGAATAGCTACTACTACACATTATTATCTTGATTTAATTTCCGGAACGCAAACACGCTTATTAGATACACGAAAAACAACGCCTAATTTACGGATTTTAGAAAAAATGGCGGTGAAAATTGGCGGAGGTTGTAATCATCGTATGGGTTTGTACGATATGATTATGTTAAAGGATAATCATATTGATTTTGCAGGAGGATTGAAAGTTGCTTTGGAAAAAACCAATCATTACTTAAAAGAAAAGCATTTAAATTTAAAAATTGAAATTGAAACACGAAGTCTGAAAGACGTCGAATTAGCTTTACAGTTGGGAGGTTTTCATCGTATCATGTTCGATAATTTTACACCGAAAGAAGTTAAAGAGGCTGTAATACTTGTCGATAGACGTTATGAGACAGAAGCTTCCGGTGGAATCAACGAAACTACTATACGAGCTTATGCAGAAACGGGTGTGGATTTTATTTCGGTTGGAGCTTTGACAAACAGTGTGAAAAGTCTTGACCTTAGTCTAAAAGCTTTTGAATTTAAATAGTAAATCAATATACATATTATTTTACCTGAATTTAATGAAAAATAATCATAAAGTATTAAAACATATTGCTGTTTTAACTTCCGGAGGAGATGCTCCTGGTATGAACGCTGCCATTCGTGCCGTTACACGAACGGCCATCAATAATCAATTGAAAGTAACCGGTGTTATGGAAGGCTATAAAGGCTTAATACAGGGTGATTTTATAGAATTATATTCACAGTCGGTGAGTGGTATTATACAGAGGGGAGGGACAATGTTACGCTCAGCACGCTGTTTGGAATTTATGCATACCAATGGATTAGCAATGGCTATGGAAAAAATGCAAGAGGCATCCATAGACGCACTTATCGTTATTGGTGGTGATGGTACTTTTAGAGGCGCTGCTGATTTAAAGAAAACGTATGATTTTCCCGTAATTGGAATTCCTGCTACTATTGACAATGATATTTATGGTACAGATTATACTATTGGCTATGACACATGCTTAAATACGGTAGTAGATAGTATTGATAAAATTAGAGATACAGGGAGTTCTCATAATCGTGTTTTTTTTGTGGAAGTCATGGGTCATAAATCAGGTTTTGTGGCATTGAACAGTGGTGTTGCATGTGGAGCCGAAATTATATTAGTGCCTGAACAAAAAAATCATATGGAAAAAACACGTAATTTTTTGGCTAATCATGCTCACCTTCATAAATTGAATCTAATTATTGTTTCAGAAGGGCTGGAGGAAGGAAATGCTATGCTAATAGCTCGACAAATGAAAGAAGAGTTTCCTCACTTCGATATGAGAGTGTCTGTACTTGGATATATTCAAAGAGGAGGCAGCCCCAGTGCATACGATAGAATAAAAGCCGGCGAGTTTGGAGTAGCTGCCGTGAATGCTTTATTATCTAAAAAACATGGAATGATGGTTGGACTCCAAAATAATAAAATTATACTAGAACCATTAACGAATGTTTTTACTATGCATAAATGTATTGACGATGCTTTTGTGCAAACCGCAGAAAGCATAGGTACCTATACGCCTCTTGGGGGTTAATATGTAGTTAAATACAAATATAAAATCGTAAATTTTATAAAATAGTATCATTCTTAAAAGATAATTTGTTACTTTTGCGATATTAAAATATTCCAAAGTTCTATATATAACAGTTTAAAACTAAATATAATGGCAGCATATTTTATTTCCGGTATACAACAAATAGGTATAGGAACAGAAAACCTTCAAGAATCATGGAAATGGTATATTGATATGTTTCAAACCGATGTTAGAATCCTTGAAGATGATAGTGTAGCTTCCTTGATGTTGCCTTATACCGGTAATAAACCTCAAAAACGTCATGCATGTATTGCTGTAAATTTACAAGGTGGAGGAGGAGTGGAAATTTGGCAATATACTCAACGAAAACCGCAGTCCCCTTTATTTGAAATCCAAATCGCTGATTTAGGTATTTTTGCAGCTAAAATTAAAAGTAGAAATCCTGCAGACTTGCATCAGGAAATAAAAGCTAAATATGATAATATCAGTGATATTGCATATACTCCGGACGGTAAATCTACCTTTTATTTGCAAGATCCTTTTGGTAATTATTTTCAAATCATTGAAGATGCCTATGTATTTGTTGATGAAAAACGTTTTGCCGGTGGAGTGGTGGGTGCCATGATAGGAGTGAGTAATATTGAAAAGGCATTACCTGTTTATCAAGATATTTTGGGTTATGATACCATCGTTTATGACAAAACAGATGTTTTTCATGATTGGGGTTTTCTAAAAGGAGGGGATCAAAAATACCGGAGAGTATTGCTGAAGCATAGTCAAAAACGCAAAGGTGCTTTTGCTAATATGTTTGGACCTTCTGAAATTGAACTTATTATGGCTTGTGATCGTCAAGCAAAAAAAATATACGAAAACAGATATTGGGGAGATCCGGGATTCATTCAAATTTGTTTTGACATAAGCCATATGCAGGAATTAAAAGCCTATTGTAGTGAAAAAGGCTTTCCTTTTACTGTTGATAGTTGTGAAAATCAAGCCGGTTTTGATATGGGTGAAGCAAGCGGACATTTTACTTATATTGAAGATCCTGATGGCACACTTATTGAATTTGTTGAAACACATAAAATCCCATTGATTAAAGCATTGGGTTTGCATATAAATCTTCTTAAACGAAAGAGGGAGAAATTGTTACCTAAGTTTTTATTTAGACTTATGGCAGTAAATAAAGTAAAAATTGATTAATTATGGGAAATTTAACCGATTTATTCAAACAAGATATACGTTTTAAAGAAGCATTGAAAGCTTGTATGAACTGTGGTATATGTACCGCAATTTGTCCGGCTGCAGAGTTTTTCCCTTACGACCCACGACAAATTTGTGATATCGTTCAAAGAGATGATGAAGAAGCCATAGAAAAATTATTACGATCAGATACTATTTGGTATTGTGGTCAGTGTATGTCGTGTAAAACACGATGCCCGAGAGGGAATGTACCCGGTGAAGTCATTAATGTTTTACGTAAAATATCTCAAGAATTGGGATATAATAACGAAAGTGTTGAAGGAAGAAAACAAAAAGAAATAATGCAAGGAGTAGGTGCAAATATTTTAAAAATAGGTTATTGTGTACATCCCGATACGGTAGATCCTAAACTTCACCCTGAACAGGGTCCCATTTGGGCTTGGTATGTGGAACATATCAAAGAGGTAGCTCCTCGTTTTGGCGCCAATTACAATGGCGATGGTCCGGGTGCCTTGAGAAAAATAAGACAAGAAACTCTGGATGAAATCCGTAAAATATTTGAAGTTACCGGAGGAATGGACTTGAGAGAAAAAGTAATGGAAGATAAACTTTAAATTTAAGTGTTGATTTGTAATTATTGATTAGTATGATAAAGTTTGGATTCAATATATCAGAAACAAGGGCTATCAATTTAGAAGATTGTGATTTGGAGAATGTAAAAAAATTACATCGAGAAGTAAGCTCTTTTAAACTATGTGTCTCTTGTGGTGCTTGTTCTGCTACTTGTTCGGCACGACAATTTACCGATTTTAATATACGAAAAATTCACGCTTCCTTTCGTCGAGGGCAATATGCCGGACTGCAAGAGGAATTGAAAGCTTGTATGTTGTGTGGAAAATGCACTTTGGTTTGCCCCAGAGGTGTAAATCTTCGTTCTATGATTATCAATATGCGTAAAATATTATTAGAATCGAATAAAAAATAAGTATGAGTATTTATTTCAGTCCTTTTGTTATTCCTTTTCTTATTGGTGTCATTGTATTGATAATTATTTGTTGTATCAAATATATACGCTGGTATAATCAGTTTGATAGGGTACAGAAAACCGTGATTTTAAAAAACATTATCTCTTGGCGTTTTTTATCAGCCATTTGGGAAACCATTATGGAGGCACTGCTACACCGTAAAGTTTTTAAACGCAGCTTTCTTTTGGGATATATGCATAGCAGCATAGCTCTTGGATGGTTTTTATTGATAATTGTAGGTGCTATTGAAAGTGAAATTGCTATTCAAACAGATAAACCTTTTTGGATAGGTATTTTTTATCGGTATTTTGTGCATGATAGTCATGCTTTTAAACATGCTCAATTTTTCGCTCATTTTATGGATTTATTGTTATTGTATGTGCTATCCGGTGTTATTTTAGCCTATATCAAATCCATTTATTCTCGAATTGTAGGTATGAAAAAAACAACCAAACATGTTATTTTTGATACCTTTGCCAAGTTTGCACTTTGGCTGATATTTCCTTTGCGCTTGCTTTCTGAGAGTTTTACAGCAGCTTTATATAATAATGGGGGGTTTCTGACGCAAACATTAGGCAATATGATTAATTATACTGTTGCTGATGTGCTGGAAATACCGGCATGGACACTATATTCCTTTGCCTTAGGTACTTTCTTTATCTCCATGCCATTCTCCCGATATATGCATATTTTTACTGAAGTAATTTTTATTTTTCTTAAGAAATTAGGAGTAGGCGAAAACGAACAAATCTCCGGTTATACAATGTTTGAATTAAGTGCTTGCTCTCGTTGTGGTATTTGTATAGATAATTGCCCTTTGCATAAAGATTTACAATTACCAGGGGTGCAATCTATCTATTTTCTTCGTGATTTACGTTATAAACGCCCAAGGGAAGAAATTGCCGAAAATTGTTTGATGTGTAATCGTTGCGTTGCCGAATGTCCTGTCGGACTCGACTTAATGACTATTCGCAGACAAATGCGTTATAAAAAAGATTTGGATACACACGCAAATTATAATTATATTGAAAATTTACAGCCTTTTAATTCAATTGGTAGGATTATTTATTTTGCCGGTTGTATGTCGCACCTTACTCCGGGTATTATCGATGCCATGACTACTATATTTGAAAAAGTGGATCAAAAGTATTGGTTTATGGATAAAGATAGAACCATTTGCTGTGGTCGTCCTTTATTGCAACAAGGATTTTCTATTCAAGCAGCGGAATTAAGAAGAAAAAACACCCAACTGATTAAACAATCGGGTGCTACTATGCTGATAACCTCATGCCCAATTTGCTACCAGTCGTTTAAAAAAGAATATAATCTGCCTATACAAGTCATGCATCATACCGAATATATTCATATGTTGATTAAAAGCGGTAAGTTAAAACTTCGTAAAGATGATTTAAAGGTTGTATATCATGACCCTTGTGAATTAGGCAGGGGTTGCGGTATTTATCGCCAACCGAGGGAAATCCTCAAAACAGTAACACATTTGTTGAAAACAAAAAATGAAAAAGAAAAAAGTTTGTGTTGCGGTTATAATCTTGGTAATACCGTAATAAATTTGGAACAACAAACCAAAATTCGTAATGCAGCTATGAGTAGCCTGAGAGCTAAAAATCCTGATTTAATTGTAACAGCTTGCCCTATGTGTAAAAAAGCTTTTAAAAGAGCATCCGATTTTACCGTTAAAGATGTGGCTGAAATAGTGAAAGAAAATATTATATCTGAATAAGAGTATAAAATATAAAAATATAATGGGAAAACATTATTGGAACGAATATCAAAAAACAATTGCTGAAGATAATTATTTTTATGAACGAAGTTGTATCCGTCAAACCTTCTTCCCGGGTTCCGAAACCGCATTTTTACGCATTGTAAAAGAAGTGTTAGAAAAAAATATTTATGATGAAGAAAACCAGCATACATGTACCGGCATAGGCTATCACGCGGATGTTGTTCCCTTGGAAACAACGATGACTGTAGTGGCTCGTTTATTTTCATTGATGAAAGATGCAGGTTATGAAAATTATGTGCCTTCCTGTGTAACATCTTTCGGGGTTTTTTCGGAAATGATAGAGATATGGAATCATCAACCGGAAACGCTGGAAAAGACACGTGAGTATTTGCGTAAAGCTACAGGAAGAGAGTTTGATATTCCAAAAAACCTTGTTCATCCTTCGGATATTATTTATAAATTCCGTCATGAATTGAAAGAAAAAATGAAATATTCTTTAGTGAATCGATTTACAGGGAAGCCCTTGCAAATAGTTGAACATATAGGTTGCCATTACGCAAAAATATTTCCGGAAAAGGGTGTAGGTAAAGCGGAATTTCCCCATGTATTGGCAGGGATGATTGAAAGCTGGGGTGGGGAAGTGCTGGATTATCCGGAACGTCGCCATTGTTGCGGCTTTGGGTTCCGTCATTATTTAGTACAAGAAAATAGAGGTTATTCCATTGCCAATACCAAAAAGAAATTTGAATCGATGGAGCCTTTTGAACCTGATTTTATTGTTGCTAATTGCCCGGGATGTACGATGTTTATGGATAAATGGCAATATACAATAGCGGAAATGGAAAATAAAACCTATGATAAGGATGGTTATGGTATTCCTGTCTTGACGTATGAAGAAATGGCCGGTTTATTGTTGGGTTACGACCCCTGGGAATTAGGATTGCAATTACATCAAATACAGTCGGAAATATTACTCGATAAAATAGGGATACCGTATAATCCAAAAGAAAAATATAAGGGAGCTTCGGGTAAGATTTTACCAAAACCTGAACGACCTAATCATTTATTAGTGTAGAAAGTATTAATTGAAAAAATTAACTAAGTATGAAAAAAATAGCCGTTATAGGAGCCGGTCCCGCAGGTATTGAAGCCGCATCGGCACTGGCACTTCAAAATATGGAAGTCTTATTGTTTGAAAAATCTTCCAATACGCTAACCAATATCTTAGATAAAGCTTTTTTATTTCCGGATTTTTCTCTTGCTAACGATATGGTGGATAAATTAAACAAGAAATTACTTCACCAAAATATCACACTTCATGTAGGAACGGAAATAGTAGATATAAAACAAGAGGGTCATGAATGGAAAATCATCGATAAAAAAGGAATGTCTTATATTGTTGCTGCTGTTTTGTTGTCAACAGGATATACCCCCTTCGATGCTAAACGTAAAGAAGAATTGGGTTATGGTATCTATAATGGTGTGCTTACTTCTCTTGATTTAGAAAAAATGATTAAATACAATCATATTGAAAATTCAATGGGAGAAAAACCTAAACGTATTGTTTTTCTACAATGTGTTGGCTCTCGTGATGAAAAGTCAGGGAATAACTATTGTTCGAAAATATGTTGTGTAACTGCCGTAAAACAAGCGATTGAAGTTAAAAAGCTATTGCCTGACACGGAAGTCTATATTTTTTATATGGATTTACGCATGTGGGGACAGTCTTTTGAAGAAATGTACCGTGAGTCACAGGAGAAATACGATGTTTGTTATGTGAGAGGCCGAATTTCGGAAGCAGCTACAACTTTTGATAAAAAAATACAATTCAAAGCCGAAGATACACTGGTGGGACTTCCTTTGAAAATGAATACGGATTTATTGGTGTTAATGGTTGGAATGGAGGCTTCTTGTGGAACTAAACAATTAGCAAAAAAACTATCTATTGAGGGGGATTATGGTTTTGCTCAAAGTTTAAATATTCATCTACAAGATAATGAAACTACTTCCAAAGGCTTGTTTATAGCAGGGAGTTGCAAACGCCCCATGGGGATCAACGAAACCATCGCCGACGCTCGTTCGGCTGCCTTGGCAATTATGGATTATGTTGATGTAAATCAAAGCAATAAAGAAAGCTTAGCAGATAATAATTAAGTTTAAAATTTATTTTTTATACAAATAAAAGCACCTATAATTTCCTACTATAATTGTAGTTTTACTTCTCTTTTATCTTAAAAATTAATACGTTATATCTATTTTTTTAAATATAATTCTTTTTTTACGTGTAATTAAAAAAAATAATATATATTTGCAGTAAATTTATATATAAAATTTTACTTATTTAAAAACATTATTAATTTAAATTCTAAAAAATGAAAAAGTTATTTATCTTATTTTCAGCTTTCTTTATGGGGATGAATGTCTTTGCTCAATCCGTTACCGTTTCTTTTACAGGAAAAGATATCGATGATAATTATGTGCAAATTGACAGTGTTGTGATTATTGATTTAACAGAATCATGGTCAGCAAAACTTATTTATCCCGACACAACTGCCGATTTATCGAAGGTAGGAATAAACGATTATGAAAACCAACAATATACATTTATATTATCCCAAAACAATCCCAATCCCTTTAACGGTGTTACAGATTTTTCATTATCGTTGCCTGTAAGAGAAAATGTAACTATAGAGGTTCGTGATTTATTAGGTAAAAAAATTCTTGATTTTAACAGGAGTTTAGATGCCGGAAATCATACTTTTACGATTAGTTTGGATGTTCCTCAAATGTATCTTTTAACAGCAAGAACAAAAAATCATACTGCTACTATTAAAATGGTAAATACTGTAAAAAGCGGACAAGCTTGTGCTATTGCCTATAAAAATAGTGATAATTTCATACAACCGGAGCATAAAGCAATTCAATCCAATGCCTTTTCTACAGCCGATACCATGCAATACGTTGTTTATTATCAAGGTAAGTACACCACTCGCGTTCAAAAACAAAGTGCAAGTGAAAATATGACTTATATTTTTGATCCCACTGTCTTTGTTAACACAACACCGCAAAATAGGACTGTATTATTGGAAGAATTTACCGGTGTAAATTGCGGATATTGCCCTGATGGACATAGAAGAGCAGATTCTACTGTTGCTGCTAATCCCGGAGTTATTTACAACATTAATATTCATGCCGGAAGTTTTGCTGCTAATTATAAAACCAATGTAGGTGCTTTATTGAATAATTATTTCTATGTTACCGGTTATCCTACCGGTATGGTAAGCCGTGAAGTTGTGAATGAAAATGGCACCTATAAATATCCTATTTCAAGGGGTTCTTGGGGATATGTAGCAGCTCAACTCTATATTAAACCTTCTTATGTAAATATTGCAGCCAAAACTACTATCGACACCAATACACGTCTAATGAAATGTACTGTTCAAGCACATTTTACAGCGAATAGCGCTGCTGTTAACGGTAAAAACTATATACATGTCGCATTGATTCAAGATAGCATATGGGGACCTCAATCCAATGGGAAAGCATTTTATCCGCAAATGTGGAACGATAGTCTTGGTAAATATCTCCATAACCACATGTTACGGGAGTTAATATTAGGTGTAGACGGTGAAAATATGGGAGGTACTTCTTCAGGTACTACCTATCAAAAAACTTTTACATATGATATCCCATTGACGTATCAAGATGGTTCAAACCCGGCAGTAGATGCTGTACTTGAACATTTAAGTGTTATTGTTTTTATTACCGAAGGGGAACCCTCTAATAAAGAAGAATACCAATATAACAAAGAGAGAGTGATTTATGTTAATAAAAGCGAACTGATATTAATAGGAACTACTGAATAATAAGTTAACAATTTATTTAAAAAGGCGATATGTTTAAATATCGCCTTTTTTTATGTTTATTAATAATGATACTAATGCACATCATCACTACTGAGTGTAAGGCTTACCGCTTCAATTTTTCCTCCCATAGGGGGATTTAATTTACGTATTTTTACTACAATGTGTTTCACTGCAGGAAACTGTGTCTCTATTTTAATGATAATACGATATGCTATATTTTCAAGCAATTGCGATGATTTTATTAATTCATGTTGTATTAATAAATAGACACTTTGATAATTAATGGTTTTGCTTAAATCATCTTTTATAGCTGCTTCCTTAATATCGCAGTCTAAACAGCAATCAACCGTGAAATAGGTGCCGATTACTCTTTCTTCTTCATAACAACCGTGATGTGCATAAAAATGCATGCGTTCAATCTCTATCTTAGCCATATAGTTTATGTTTTTTGGATTGCAAAATTACATAAATTTATTGCATCAAATTAAGAGGAGGGCAATTTGTTTTTTTATAACACTAACCTTTCGGTATAATTATTTCTAATATTCTTTTATTCAATTTTTTATGTTTTATATATTCGTGGGAAGAATAAGAAAATTAATCACAGTTTGTTGTCGAAAAAATGCAAATAAGGTGAACTTTCGTGTCGATTTTTTGATTACCTTTGCATAGATTCAAAAAAAAATAAAAGAGCAGATAATGAATGATATAGAAACAAAAGAGTTAGCATCAGCTAATTATACAGCAGAAAACATACAAGTGCTTGAGGGATTGGAAGCTGTACGTAAAAGACCGGCAATGTACATAGGGGATATCAGTGAACGTGGATTACACCATTTAGTGTACGAAGTAGTGGATAATTCTATTGATGAAGCTCTCGGAGGTTATTGCGATAAAATTGACGTTACAATTCATAAAGATAACTCGATTTCGGTGTTTGATAACGGAAGAGGAATACCTACCGGTTTGCATGAAAAAGAAAATCGTTCTGCATTGGAAGTCGTTTTAACAGTTTTACATGCGGGAGGAAAGTTTGATAAAGGTTCTTATAAGGTTTCAGGTGGACTACACGGAGTCGGGGTTTCTTGTGTCAATGCATTGTCAAAAAAACTCAAAGTAGAAGTTTTCCGTGAAGGAAAACATTTCTTGCAGGAATATGAATATGGAAAACCATTGTATCCTGTAAAAACTATAGGCGATACCGATAAAACAGGGACCTATATGTGGTTTATGCCGGATGACGGTATTTTTATTGTCAGCGAATATAATTATGATATTTTATCGTCTCGCTTAAGGGAATTGGCTTTTTTGAACAAAGGTATTACACTGACTATTACTGATGAAAGAATAATTAATGGGAATGAAGAGTTTTTAAGTCAAACCTTTTTTTCTGAAAAAGGTTTGGTCGATTTTATTAATTATTTGGATGGAAATAGAGAGAAACTAATGGAAGCTCCCATTTATATGGAAGGTGAAAAATCGGGAACTCCTATTGAAATTGCCATGCAATACAATACGGCGTATTCCGAAAACCTGCATTCCTATGTAAATAATATCAATACTCATGAAGGAGGGACTCATCTTACCGGCTTTCGACGTGGATTAACGCGTACTTTGAAAAAATATGCCGATGATCAAAAATTACTAGAGAAACTTGAAAAACAAAAGATTGAAATCAGCGGTGATGATTTTAGGGAAGGTTTAACAGCTATTATTTCAGTAAAAGTACAAGAGCCTCAGTTTGAGGGACAAACCAAAACAAAATTAGGTAATAGCGAGGTAGAAGGTATTGTAAGTCAGATGGTGAGTGAAATGTTAACCTATTATTTGGAAGAACATCCGAAAGAAGCACGTTATATTGTTGATAAGGTAATTTTGGCTGCTACCGCACGACATGCGGCTCGTAAAGCCAGAGATCTTGTGCAAAGGAAAAGTGTACTCTCAGGCTCCGGTTTACCCGGAAAACTTTCAGATTGTTCCGATAAAGATCCTGCAAACTGTGAGTTGTTTATCGTTGAAGGTGATTCCGCCGGTGGTACCGCCAAACAAGGGAGAGATAATCGTAACCAAGCCATATTGCCTCTTCGCGGGAAAATATTAAATGTTGAAAAAGCCATGCAACATCGTATCTTCGACAATGAAGAAATTAAGAATATATATACGGCTTTAGGTGTAACCATAGGGACTGAAGATGATTCTAAAGCTCTTAACCTTACAAAATTACGTTATCATAAAGTAGTTATTATGACCGATGCCGATGTGGATGGAAGTCATATTACTACTTTACTGCTTACTTTTTTCTTCCGCTATATGAAAGAACTTATCGAACAAGGGCATGTCTATATCGCTACACCACCTTTATATCTTATTAAAAGAGGCAAAGAAGAGCAATATTGCTGGACAGAAGAAGAAAGGATTGCTATTGTGAAAGCCTATCACGAACAAGGGAAAGATAAAGGTATTTCCATGCAACGTTACAAAGGTTTGGGAGAAATGAACGATGACCAATTATGGCAAACAACCATGAATCCGGAATTCAGAACTTTAAGGCAGGTGACCATTGAAAATGCCATCGAAGCCGATTATGTGTTCTCGATGCTAATGGGAGATGAAGTACCTCCCCGTCGTGAATTTATCGAAAAAAATGCCCGCTACGCGAATATTGATGTGTAAAATAGCATATTATCATGCGATAAATTATTGTAGAAGTTTTTTAGCTTACTGCCTCTTTGTTTCATAAGCTTTTTATTCCACACTACGTATTATCACGTTTGTTAAATATTTACAGCAAGCTTTATCCGAAAGTTTATTGATGTTTTAATCGACTTATTTTAAAACCAACGCAAGATTGAAGATTTAAATAAATACTAAGATATTGTGCCGGCTTTTTGGGAAGAGTCAGCTCATAGATATAGTTTTGCCCATAAATTTGAGGTGTAATAGCGTAAGCATAAGGTTCATTATTAAATTTTATCATCAAGGTATGATTGTTTGGATTTTTTATCTTTAATATAATGTGTTTTTGTCCGGATAGCTTAATAATGCCATTGATAGGTTCAATTACTTCCAAACCGGAATCGAAAAAGTTTCTGAAATATATAGGTAGATTTGCAAATTCGTCAGGAGATAGGGGAGTCAGCAGCCATTTACTATCTGTGGGATAATGATTGTATGCAAATTTTTCAGGATTTAAAAAAAAGTAGGTGTCGGTGAAATCATGTATGTATGTATTGGTCTCATTTATATATCCGGCACCCCACGTAACATCAACAAATTTCCATCCTGTTCCGATTCGAACGGCATTCCAAGCATGATTCGAAGTTGTTGGCAGTACCCCAATGTCTTGAAGAAGTGTTTTAGCGGTTCCGTGAATGATTGCACACTTTATGCCTGTTTGATCGCAAAGGTATTGAAATAGATTTGCATAATCTTCGCACACTCCTTTTTTCTTTTTCATGCTTTGTACAACAGAGCGATAAAAAATTTTTTTTTCTTTTGTTTCTTTTTCTTCCGTTGTGCGATAGGTATATGTTATGTTTTTTGATTTTTTACGCAATGCAGATACATCATATTTGATATACAATGCTATCCAAGTGTAAATAGCTCTTGCTTTTTCTTCTTCTGTTTGAAACTGTTTATTAATTTCACTTGCTAATTTATCAGGATTTGAAAAAGAGGTGAATTCATTTTTTACTATGCTGTCAACTTTAACATAATCTTGAGCTTTACTAGTATAGATGATTAAAAATAAAAGAGAATATATAATGAGTTTACGTTTTCGCATACTAAGACTATTTAGATTTCTTTCATGATTATGTACAAGGTATAAAATAGATAAAAGCCTAAGAGTATCATAGCTTCCCAACGATCAAGTTTTTTTCTTTTTCCGCTGAGCATCGATGAGAATAAGAATATAGTTCCTCCTATTAATATTAAAATATCAAGATTGAATTTTGGGTTGTACGTGATAGGATTGATAAGTGTGCTGATAGACAATATCAGCAATATGTTAAATATATTAGAACCTATAACGTTGCCAATGGCAATGTCGCTGTTCTTTTTAAAAGCAGCCACTATTGAGGTAACTAATTCAGGTAAAGATGTGCCGGCAGCTACAATAGTTAACCCAATTATTTTTTCACTCATACCCAAACTATGTGCAATTTTAATGCTGTTGGTAACTACAAGTTGCCCCCCGATTATTAAACCTGATAATCCAACAATTATTAACGCCCATATTGTTAGTGAAGATTTTTTTACAACAGCTTTTTGAGATTCAGGTTCTCTTCTCATTTGGACAAAGACGTAATATAAAAAAAGAAAAAAAAGCACCAGCATTACGATGCCATCGATTCTACTTAAGACGGTGTGCCCTGAAAAATTAAAATCGTTTATCATTAATAGTAAACATATTGCTACCATTAAAGAAATAGGAATCTCTTTCCAAGCTGTTGACGATTGTACTGTGATTGGTAAAATTATTCCTGAAAGTCCAAGAATGATAAATAAATTAAAATTGTTACTTCCAATAATATTTCCAAGTACAATATCGGAATAAGAATGAGAAGAAGCAATAATATTTACAACTAATTCAGGAGCAGAAGTGCCAAAGGCTACAATCGTCAAACCGATGACTAAATCTGAAATTTTGTGTTTTCTCGCCAAAGCAGAAGCTCCGTTTACCAACCAATTGGCTCCAAAAATAAGCGATATAAATCCGATTACTACTAAAATAAGTGGAAAGAACATGAGGTTTCTTATTTAATTTTCATTTCTGCTTTAGCATTTTGAATTAATTCATCCGCAATGCGCGTATTTTTGGGTCTGAGTTTTTTCGATTTCTCCCAATCGGCAATGGCTTTTTTATATTCTTTCATTTCAGCATAAATAATTCCTCTTAGGATATAGGCTTGATCGTCTTTTTTGTTTAGTTTAATGTTTTTATTCATATCTGTCAAAGCATTGGGATAATCTTGTAAGTCAAGATAAGTGTTGCCTCGCATTCTATAAGCTAACTCAAAATCAGGTTGTAAGCGGATACAAGTGTTGTAATCTTCTATGGCAGCTTTTTGATTATTCATAAGCCCATGATTTGTAGCTCGAAAATAATAAGCATAATAATCATTGGGGTTAAGGTTTACAGATGTGTCCAAATACATAAGCGAAGTATCGTATATTGCGATTTGGTGATACATAATACCTATCCAAAGATAGGCTTGTGAAATGCCGTAAGGAGGATTTAAATGTATGAAGTTTTTGAATAAACCTATGCTTTCATTTACCTCTTTACTTAATACAGCTTCACAATACATGCTGTACAGACTGTCTTGCCTTCCAATGATAATGATAGCTATCTCTTCATCTTCGTTTTGAAGATATCGTTGAAACAAAACTTCAGTCGATATTTCTCCTTGCTGTGAATAGAGTATATTGGTTAACAGCACAAATAATAAGAATATGCAATGGCGTTTCATGTTTAGTAAAATTTTGCAAAAATACACAATTATTAAAAATAAAAAAATAATTGAAAGTAAAAAGTTGAAAGTGCCTTATAGTGCGTTTTAATCTAACTTTTAGTTCTCGTTTTTTCATAAAAGAAAAGAGGAGTTTATCTCCTCTTCTTGATTTTTTCAACAGCTTAAAAAGAAAATTAAATTTTAAGTTTATTCTTTTATTATTCTTTTAGTTATAATTCTGTTATCGGTTATTATTCTGACAAAATAAATGCCGTTTTGCCAAGTCTGTGCATTGATGGTTGCTGTTGAATCATTAATTATCAGATGTGCGATTTCTTTACCAACTACATCATAAATCAAAACTGCTTGTATAGATTGTTGACCGAAATCTATAGAAAATTGATTTGTAGTCGGATTAGGATATATTAAAAGATTCTCATTTTTATCTATTTCTCCGATAGCATTATCCAATTCAAAATCAGCAATAAACGTAGTGTCTTGAGTAACAACAACTGTGCGTGGATTTTCGTTATTTCCGTCTGTCCATTGAACAAAAACATACCCAGGTTTCGCACTTGCTGTTAATGTTGAAGAAAGATCTAAACAATCAGGAATAGTTGAACTTACTGTACCCCAAGCAGTATTATTCGATTTAGTTGTAACAGTAGATAAAAATTTTTCTCTGATTTTTGAAAATTTCTTCCAATAATCAGCAGCTTCATACACGGTCTTTGTTTGGCAAGGGACAATAATTGTATTAAGTACATTAGTAGTATAAAGAAAGGTAGTTGAATCAATAACAGGCGGAATGGATGATTTACAAGTAAATTGAATTAATGAGTAATTATACGAGAAAGCTTTATCCGCTATGTATTTTACGGAAGTTCCTAATGTTACCGATGTTAACGATGCACATCCTCCAAAAGCATAGCTATCAATATAATTAACGGAATTAGGTATAATGATATAGCTTGCACGGCTTAATCCTGCGAAAGCAGATACACCAATATATTTAACAGAATTAGGAATGGTAAGTATACCTGCACTTATGCCTGCAAAAGCTAAATAGCTTATAGAGTCAATGTTATTTGGAAGAGTAAGTGTGGTTACTCCCCATAAGCTAAGAAAAGCTCCTTCTTTAATTTTTACTACAGAATTCGGAATGAAAACTGAAGTTAATCCCAAACATTCTTCAAATGCATACATGCCAATGGTTGTAATTGTGTTTGGAATAGCTAATGAAGTTATTCCCTCACAGTATCTAAATGCATTATCTCCAATCGCAGTAACAGAATATGTAATGCTATTATAGTTAACAGTAGAAGGTATATCTAAAAATCCTCGCGGAGAAGTTGAAGTATCCGTATAATATGGTTCAGCTTGATTTTCGGATGTTACCTCAACGGTATAAGGTGCAGTATTGGATGTGATGTTAAAAAAAAATGTATTTACTCCATTTACGGCTGTAAAGTCATACGCCCATGACGGCATTGATAATGTAATGCAAATTAATGCGAAAATAAAATGTTTTGATGTTTTCATGATAAAATAATTAAAATGTTTTCTATTTTTGAGTTAATTTTTATTTGTATAAAGAAAAAAGTAAAGTAATTTTAGGTAATTAGGATAATTTCAGATGTGTTTTTAATTTTAATTTATTTTACAAAAGTAAATAATTTTAAACATTATTGTCCAAAAAAAATAAAAAAAAATAAAAAAAAATAAGCTATTGAATATCAATTATAATAATTTCATTTTTTGATGATTTAAGAATAAAGTCCTCTTAAAACTATGTTAAATGTTCTAAATTATATCTAGTTTTAAGCGAGTTTTTATACGGATTTTCTAAAAAAATCCATAATTTTATGTAATTAAACAAATATATATTACACAAACTGACTACATTTGAAAAATATGATTTTCTTATAATTTGTTTTTGAATAATACTTTTTAGTATATTTGCTTTAAACACTATATTTGTATCTTAATCGCATTTTGGTTGTCGTCAATAAAATATTTTTTATGGGAAGGTTTGTTGTAATGGTTTGGATACTAATTATAGCCCGATTAAACTCAATAGATTTTTCGCTTCGCTTAGAATGACAGTTTTATGTACTGTTTAGGGAAGGCTAAGAACTTGCTATGAAGTTTTACTTCATAGCATGACCCTTTCTATATTATAATTTTTATTTTTTATTGGAATAATAGTGTTATATTATTATAAAAAAGGATATTTTTGTATCGTTTTTTGAATTTGTTTAAATAAACCTCTCTTATTGTTATATGACATTAAATAATATTTAAAATATAAAGGATTCTTAATTGTATATATAAGTATAACTTTTAGTTTACTGATGATATTAATTGTTTATTGCATTGAAAAAGTACATAAAATAAAGTTAATATAAAAATAATAAAGTATGAATACAAAATTCGTTTTTTTGACAACAGCAATCTTTCCTGCACTATTTTCAATTTTTTTACTAATTAGTTGTAAAGAAACAACTATTCCGAGTGTAACTACACTCAATGAGGTTTCAGCTATAACAAAAAATACTGCTATAAGTGGAGGAAACATAACATCAGATGGAGGTGCTCCCGTAACAGCCCGTGGTGTATGTTGGAGTACAAATGAATCACCTACTATTGCCGATAAAAAAACAACAGACGGTATCGGTAATGGTGAATTTTCAAGTAATATAGGTGATTTAACACCTGAAACTGCTTATTATGTAAGGGCTTATGCAACCAATAGTAATGGTACCGGTTATGGCAATGTTATTTCTTTTATAACAGAAAAAGCTATAATTACAGGCAGTTTTACTGACCCTCGTGATGGAAATGTGTATAAAACAGTAACCATAGGAACTCAAGTATGGATGGCTGAAAACCTGAGATATTTGCCAAGTGTTGTTAGTAGTACAACAGAATCATATACAGATCCTTATTATTATGTTTATGGGTATAATGGCACAAATGTAGCCCAAGCAAAAGCGACAACCAACTATGCTACATTTGGGGTATTGTACAATACACCTGCAGCATTCATCGCATGTCCTGCCGGCTGGCATTTACCAACTGATGCCGAATGGGGACAATTAATAGATTATTTAGGAGGAGACACTGTTGCCGGAGGAAAAATGAAAGAAATTGGCACAAATCATTGGTTAACTCCCAATACTGATGCAACCAACGAAAGCGGTTTTACAGCTCTTCCCGGTGGTGGTCGCAGTAGTTCGAATTTCGCTCTTATCGGAGAAAGTGGATATTGGTGGTCAGCTACTAAAAGCGCAATGGGCACTTATTGGACGCGTAGTGTCGATTATAATAATGGTAAGATAAAAATAGCCGGCTACTATCCAAGGCTGGGCTGTTCTGTACGTTGTGTAAAGGATTAATTTTCAAAATTGAAGTTATTCAATTCGAGAATAAGCTCTTAAGCGGAGAAAGGGATTTGTATTATTCCGAAATAATTTTGTATATTCTGAGTGAAATTTTTACTTTGTAAAGAAGATACATAAATCAATTAGTTTATGTTCTTGCATTTTAACCTAATATAATTGTTTAAAAGCGATATAGCTCTCATTAATTTTATTGGCTTGACTTTTTCGGCTTATGTCCTTTTAATTAGAATCTTTAGGTTTTTATGGTACAATGGTAAATTTATAAATATTGAAATTAAAAAAGTAATTAGAATAAATAGTATATAATAAAGTCTTTTAATAGGTGATTTTCTATTATTTCAGAACAAAAATAGAAGCTTAACAAACAATTACCAGCATATAGTTATCCACACTCCGGAAAATGACTTTATGTTGAGCATGTAACTTATTGAAATCAATATAAGCTGTTGTTTGTGAATCTTTTTCAATGTCAAAGGGGAGGAGGGAGAGGTGTTCGCTGAAGAGGATATGCGTGTCGGCGTAGATTTTATAAAGGCATTCTTTGGCACCCCAATATACATGGAGTAATTTTGAATTTTGTAAATCAATTTCTTTCATTTCTTTTGCGGTAAGAAAACGGGAAGCCAAGAGAGGCATGCGTTGTGAAACTTCCTCAATATCAATGCCTACTTTCTGTGTGGCGGAGACGATGGCAGCAGCATAATCACCTGAATGAGAAACAGAGAGATATAGGTTTTCCTTATGCAACATAGGCTTGCCGTCGGCAGCATACGTAAGACAATAATCACGCTTAAGTATTTGTTGAAGTAAAACTCGATAAGCTAATCGCTGTTTGCGTTTTCTATTATTTTTTAGATTTAAAATATGCTCTTTTTCTTCAGGTGGAAGGGGACGTAATGAGAGAAGCGTTGTTTCGTCTTCACTTATCTTCCACAAACCGAAAGTAGTGTTGAGGGCTATATCTTCGAGGAGTACTAAGGGCATATTAAATTATTTAACCGTACTTCCGTTATCGCTAGCTTTTATCGGGGAAACAAGGCATAATTCTCCTTTAGTATTTTCAGCCATGAGTATCATCCCTTTGGAGTAAATACCTTTAATCTCTTTGCCTTCGAGATTCACCAACATAATCACTTGTTTGCCGATAAGGGCTTCGGGTTCATAATATTCGGCTATGCCACTGACGATGGTGCGTGTATCAATACCGGTATCCACTGTAAGTTTCAATAGTTTTTTGGTTTTGGCTACTTTCTCAGCTTCCAATACCGTGCAGGTACGTATGTCCATTTTTTGGAAGTCGTCGAAGGTGATGCTCTCTTTCTGAGCTTGTACGGGAGTTGATTCCATGTTATTATCTTTTTTAGTGTTTATTAATTTTTGCACCTGATTTTCAATAGCATCATCTTCAATTTTCTCAAAGAGGAGAACGGCTTCACTGAGGCTGTTTCCTTGTTTGAGCAATTGAGCGCTGCCGGCATCTTTCCATGTAAGAGTGTTCAGGTGTAATAAAGTACGTAATTTCTCAGCGGTAAAAGGAAGGAAAGGTTCCGATAATACTGCTAATTCGGCACAGATTTGCAAGGCAATATGTAGGATGCTTTCTACTCGATTTGGCTGGTCTTTGAAAAGTTTCCAAGGTTCCATATCGGTTAGGTACTTATTTCCCAGACGGGCAACGTTCATCAGTTCCGAAAGGGCTTCACGGAAGCGATATTTCTCTATGTTCTTGCCTATGATTTCCGGATAAGCAGCCAAGGTAGTTAAAACAGCCCTGTCTTCGGTAGTAAGTGCATGCAAAGGAGGTACTTTTCCTCCGAAATACTTCTGCGTCAGCACCAGAGTCCTGTTCACAAAGTTACCGAAAATAGCTACCAACTCGTTATTGTTTTTCGCCTGAAAGTCTTTCCATGTAAAGTCATTATCTTTGGTTTCAGGAGCATTGGCCGTTAAAGTATAACGCAATACATCTTGTTTGTCTTTGAAATCAAGCAGGTATTCGTGCAGCCATACCGCCCAATTGCGGGAAGTAGAGATTTTATTGTTTTCGAGGTTTAGAAACTCATTGGCAGGGACGTTTTCGGGTAGAATGTAAAATCCTTCGGCTTTGAGCATGGCGGGAAAGATAATGCAATGGAAGACAATGTTGTCTTTGCCAATAAAATGTACCAGTTTGCTGTCTTTGTCTTTCCAATAGGGTTGCCAGTCCTTATGCTCATGTTCCGCCCATTCTTTGGTGGCGGATATATAACCGATAGGGGCATCAAACCAAACATAGAGCACTTTACCATCGGCATCGGGGAGGGGAACTTTCACTCCCCAGTCGAGGTCGCGGGTAACGGCACGTGCTCGCAAGCCCTGGTCTATCCATGATTTGCATTGTCCATAGACATTGGTCTTCCAATCGTCTTTATGATTTTTT
>JAQVNO010000013.1 GCA_028703095.1 Bacteroidales bacterium | reverse complement strand
CAACTAACATTGTTTTAGGGGGGGGCTTACTTTTTATAATATCAAAAAAACAAAAATATCACAATTGACATTCAATGCATTAAAATTAAATTTAACTATTTTTAAATTTTTATCGGACAATAATGTTTCATTATCTTCTTTTAATATTTTAATAATTTGATTTTCTATTCGTTTGTTTTTTTTGATAATAACATTGTTTTGAAATATTACTCCCAAAACAAATGCTATTATCCCTACCAAAGCTATTATTATTATACTTTTTATTTTCATATTAGGGTTGTTTAGGTAGTTAGTACAAATATTTTTTTTGCAAAGATATCATTTTATTCACTTTCACAATAATACAATCCTTTTGAATGAAGGATGTAAAGCAATTATTGCTTTATAAATTTCTTAGCAAATGTATGTGTGGCGGTTTCTATTTTCAGTACATAGATTCCGGGACTTAACTCACTGACGGGAATACTACCATGGGATGAAAATACCTTACATTCTTTTACTTCTTCTCCCAAGACAGTATAAATCTTTACGGTTTTTATTTCATTTTTCGTATCCTTAATCATCAATTCGTTGCTTGCAGGATTGGGATATATGCGTAGAGTGTTGGAATTATCATCATACTCATCAACGCCTATCATTCCGGAGGTATACGACACTTCCCATCCTTCATAGGTGTTTTGTTCATCGCTGGTAAAAACAAAAAATAAGGTATTGGTAGTAAAGGTAAAAGAGGTATCGCCCATGCTTCCGGATAGGGTCAGCAATAAGTCGTTGTTCTCTGAAGCATAATCATATATATATAAAAAGTCCTTGTCTTTTTCGGTTTCAAAGGCAGTAAAATGCAATGTAATGCATGTTACATCGTTGATTTTTAAACGTTTTTTACATTCTGTAAAATTCGTATACTTCTTATTTCCACTGCCATCTTCTATTTTTCCTGTTTTGGCTGACAACAATTGCAACGGAGAACAATAGATTGGCAATGAAGAAGCATAATAGGCGTAAAAACCGTCTTTGGTAATGCCGCTTCCCGAAACCATACGCACTACAATCCGGCTTGCCTGCAGGGAGACATTCAGCATTGCCGAATCGTTGGTGATAACATAATTTTGCGGACTTACTCCATTGGAAGTAATAAAGAGTGTATCGTTTTCGGCTATTTGATAGTGAATATAAAAATCTATTTTTTGAATGCTGTCTGCGTCGGGTTGCACAATCCAGGTATAATCCATAGTATTGGCATAGTTGTCAATGCGTCCGCTCCCATCTTCAAAAGAACCCGAAGTGGCAGTGAGCGTTGTGGTGCCTGTAATCAAGGGTTGAGGATAGTCGTAAAGCGAGGTATCAGGATAGGCATTGATGATAATTTCCTGTGCCAGGTTAAAATCATTCCCTCCCGGTGACAAGGCATTGGTATAATAATAACCGTCCATATAGCCGTCCCACCCAAAGTTAAAATGATAATAATAATTGGTATCCACACGTTTATACCCATCACAAACAAATGCATGACCGTTTGTATCGGGCACACTCCATCCGGCATAATACAAAGGTATTTTTTGATTGAGATGCGAAACAATCAGACTATCCCAACTGAGGGAGCAGGTATCTCTAAAGACATAGGAAGTAGCAGGAGAATATTTAAAATAGGTATGCATGGCATAGGCTGCTTTATGGTTATACATTCCCGACGCTTTGGCACCATAAACCATATCTACCGCTACGCCGCAATGATGAATTAATAAAGCTGCCGCTAAATTTATGGTGAGGGGAGCATCTGTCATTGCCGGGTAATTATAGGTAGCATTCGCAAAATCGGCAGAAAGCGTACCGTAAAGATCGTGTTGGTAAGAGTAGGCTCCCGTTCCGGAAGAAGGGAAGCGGAAATAATACATTATCTGAGCCATAGCAGTTGCCACACAGCCTGTTACCGCGCGGCCATTGGTACCGTCTGCATCTTTCGGACAATAATAATTGTATTCCATGCCTTGTCCCCATTTCGAGGTCAATAAAGGAGCTATCGCTTCTACATCGTTGTCGAAATCTTTTTGATTTTTCAACATAGCATCCCAGGCTTTTATTGTCGAGGGAGAAGCCGGATTGTTGTCAGCCTTCAGGATACGCAACTGATTTTCGTAATTATCTAACCACATTTTAACCGGTGCTATCAAGGTATTGGCATCAAAGGCACCTTTATCGGAAAATGCCAGTACCGGAAGAACCCGTTTATCGGCAGCAATCATAACAAAAGCATCCGTGCTATTAAAAACATACAAAAGTGTATCTTTTTCATTTTTGGCTATATAGGAACAACTTATTGCTGATTTTTGTTGTTTGGATAAGAAGTTTTGAGCTACGGTTTGTGCTTCTTGATAAGAGACTTGCTGTGTAAAACCGGCAGTAAACACACTTAGAAAGCCCGCAACAAATAAAAATCGTTTCATAGTGAATATTTTTTATGATACAAAAGTAATAAAAAAAATAATGCATCTTTTCGGTTTAGTTGATAAAGCGTGAGGAAGAGTCATTGTATTAAATCACTTCAGCGACGGTAAAAGCACTTCCTCCCACAAAGACCACATCCTTACTATCTGCATTAGTTTTTGCTTGTTTATAAGCCTCTTTAACGCTTGGGTAACAACTTCCTTGCAACCCATATTGTTTTGCTTTCTTTTTCAGCATATTCGGCTTTAAGCCCCTGGGGATATTTGCTTTGCAAAAATAATACCTTGCGTCTTTGGGTAAAAGGGCAAGCATTTTATCGATATCTTTATCGTTTACCACTCCCAAGACAAAATGGAGTTTATCAAAAGATATTGTTTTTAACTGATTTACATTCATGCGAATGCCTGCTTCATTATGCCCGATATCGGCAATACACAAAGGCTTACTTTGCAAACGCTGCCATCTGCCTTTTAAGCCCGTATTGCAGATGCAACGTTTGATCCCTTTTTTAAAATGCTTTTCGGAAAGATCCATTTTTTCTTTTAGTATCGCGAAAGCAGCGGCAAGGGTAACAAAATTTTTATCCTGATACATTCCCGTTAAGGGCGATACACACTGTTGAATATAGGTTTGGTTTTGGTGTATGATGTCAAAAGTCAGAAGAGGATTGCTTTTTTTACGGATTCTTTTTACCCGACTAAGCGAAAAGTGTTGGTCGGCAAACACTATCGGTGCATTGCAAGCTGCTGCTACGGACGTAAAAACTTTTTCCGTTTCGGCATGCGTTTCTCCGATAACAACGGGTACATTTTCTTTGATAATGCCTGCTTTTTCTTTGGCTATTTCCGGCAATGTATTCCCCAGAAATTGCATATGGTCGTAGTCGATATTGCTAATGATCGTCAAATCAGGATTGATTAGGTTGGTAGAGTCCAATCTCCCACCCATCCCGACTTCAACAACAGCGATGTCAACTTTTTTATCAGAGAAATACTTAAAAGCCATGGCAACGGTCATTTCGAAAAAAGAAGGTTGAATTTTATTGAAAACATCCCGATTATTTTCCACAAACTGACAGATGTATTTTTCATCTATCATTTGTCCGTTGATACGAATACGTTCACGGAATGTTTTTAAGTGTGGGGAAGTATACAAGCCGACAATATATCCTTTTTCCTGCAATATCGAAGCCAGGTTATGCGAGAGAGAACCTTTGCCGTTGGTACCGGCGATATGAATGGCTTTAAATTGGTGTTGAGGGTTGTGAAAGTGGTTCAATAAATTGATGGTATTGTTAAGATTAGCCTTATAAGCAGCCGCACCGATACGTTGATACATAGGCAAGCTTTCGTATAAAAAGCGGATACTTTGGTTATAAGTCATTATTATTGGATTATGAACCTGTATCTTATTACACCCTTTTCTTCGGCAGCGGCATCTGCTTTAGATTTAAACTTAGATTCTTTGGCTGCTTTTTCACATTCTCTCCAAACATCTGCGTCGGCAATGGTAGTACCTTTCACCCCTGCTTTGGCATAGATAACGGTACCCGTTTTATCAGCTCTGAATTCGACGACTACAACGCCTTCGAGGTTATTCTTTGATCTGGGGAAGGCTTTTTTGATAACCGGTCTGCCGTCCAACCAGAAATCTCCGTCACCGGGACCATCACCATCGCCATTGCCACCGCCGGTGCCCTTGCCTGTACCTGGTCCGATGCCACTTCCTTTCCCGGGACCTATTCCCGTACCTTCACCGCCCTCTCCTTGCTTGGCTCTCGGTTTGAACATTGCATTTTCGTTTATGGTTGGAGCGGGTTCAGTTTGAGTATTATTCTCATTTCCTGATGTAACGGCAGTAGTAGGATCTGTACGTTGCGTATGAATTTTTTGAGAAGGCTTAGAAGCAGTAGTTGTTGCTGTGGTTGGTATTGCGGAATTACTACCGCTGCTGCCACCTCCACCACCACCGCTCATATCTACTTCAATGCCATATTCAGGAGGAGGAGGAACTTGATAGGTAAGTCCTAAGAAGATAAAACAAAAAACCAAGATAACATACACTGCCATCACACTACAGATAGCAATCGTACGATTTTTCTTTTCATCCTTATCCTGAAGCTGTTCTTTATAGTAAGCCATAGAATTTTACCTAATTATTATTTCTTGGCTGTTGCCAATATGACTTTGTGTTTGCGATTATACATTTCGTTCACCCCGTTAACGGCATCGATGATATAGACGATGTTTTGTACAGGAACTGATTTATCGGCTCGCACAACGACAGAAGCATCATCGGGATGTTTTACTAATCTTTCTTGCACAGCCGATTGCAACAAATCCTCTTCAACAGCCATTAAATCCTTCCCTTCTTTAATAGCATACTCTAAATTTTCGTCTATATAGACTTCAAAATTTTGCTTTGCCATTGTTTTACTGCTACTCTCCGGCAATAGCAATTTGATGGCATTGGGGCTGACAAAGGTAGATGTTATCATAAAAAAAATCAGCAAGAGAAATACCAAGTCAGCTTGTGTTGACAAGTTAAACTCAATACCGCGTTTATTTTGTATTCTTATTGCCATAATTACTGACGTTTATTTCACAGGTTCATGTAACAAATCCATAAATTCGGTTGCTTTGGCTTCGAGCAGCACTACGACTTCACTTACTTTTGAGACTAAAATATTATAGCAAAGATAACCGACAATACCAACTAATAAGCCACTGGCAGTAGTAATTAAAGCAGTATAGATTCCGCTTGCCAAATCGGCAATTTCGAGATTATTTCCGCTATGAGCCATATCGTTAAATGCCACTATCATACCGGTAACCGTTCCGAAGAACCCTAACATAGGAGCAATGCTTGATAGCGTTGCCACAATATTGATTCCTTTTTCCAATCTGGCCACTTCCAATTGCCCGACATTATTAATGGTCTCGCTGATATCGTGTAAGGGTTTCCCTAAGCGAGAGATGCCTTTTTCTATCATACGTGCCAAGGGGGAATTAGTATTTTTACACAATGTGAGTGCAGAATCCAAGCGATCATTGTGCATGAAATCGCGTATATTATTCATGAAATTCACATCATGCTTGGAAGCTTTTTTGAGCGTTAAATACCGTTCAACAAAGATGTAAACAATTACACCAATGGATATCAATAAAGGAATCGTAATCCAGATGGTTCCCGGTGAAAAAAGCAAGGATAAAATATTCATTTTTTCTTCGTGAGGAATCACATTTTCTACTGTTTGTAACGTAGTTTCTGTAACAGTTTCTGCTTGTAATAGGATATATTGCAACATAGAGTTTATGATTTAATTTTGAATGCAAAAATACAATATTATTATCAACATCCTATAAAAATTAAAATAATTTATAACAATAAAATGTTATTAAATCCTAATCTTTTTAGGGGTAAAATTATATGGTTTGTTTTATAATTCCTTACTGATTGCTATTATTCTTGCATTTTTGCTTTAAAAGAAGCTATCATTGTATTCAGTTCATTGTATGCTCTTTCTAATGAATCTTCATAATCTTCAATATCATCTTCTAAATCATCAATCAAGTCTTTCTTTTCTTTTTTTGATTTATTGGGATCATTGGGGACAGATGCCAAATCTTCTTTTGCTTTTAAATAATTTTTGTATGATTCCGTCATGGCTTTAGAGGAACGATTCACTCCATATCCGGCATATATTTTTGACAGGGTGAAATCACTTATGGTATAGGAATATTTATTATCCTCACATTTGATTCTCAGGGTAAATAAGATGGTTTCTTGCGTAGTCCCCGAGAAAGGATTGTAAGTTGTATGTCCATCTAAACCCGCTCTGACCGTGATTATGCCTGTTTCTTTTTCTTCGTCAATAACAACATCTTTATAATTCCCTGACGACATACTGATAACCCAACTTTTTGCTTTTTCGAATAGCTCTTGTTTATTTAATTTGGAATCAAGACTTTCCGCATATTCAATATTCCCTTTCGCATTTAAAGGGAAACTAAACTCCTGCGCTATTCCGTTAACTTTTACAAACAACAATGACACTAAAAAAATGATTACTTTGCTTTTCATAAGACTTTTTTTTTAATTATTATTACTCAACTTACTAATTCTAAAACCATATTTACGATTGTTTACTTTACAGAAAATTATTACAAATTGTTATATATTAATTTTTTGATATATCAAGATGTAAAAAAAAATTAGCGAGTCCAAAAAGCATTTTCAAATAAATATTTGGGTGTTGATTCATTTCCTTTTTTATAAATAACTACTAAAGCATAAGTAAAATTTGGATTACATCCTGTAACATCAATTGTAAATTCTTTATTAAATTCTTTATTAGCAGCACCTCCGGTAAAAACCTTTTCTCCATAATATATATTTCCCGAACTTGTTTTACGTAGAACACAATCATGAACAAAATTTGAAATAATACCCGTCTCACTATTTTGAGGATAAACTAAATTATCTTCAAGCACGTAAACAACCATATAGTAATCAACATTTTCAAGTTGAGTTAAGTTTTTCGTTTTCACAGTTACAGTCATTTTTTTATTGATAATGGTATCTCTGGCTGCCATTGCAATATTACATGTTCGTGACATGATATTATCCATACTAACCGGAACATGACAATTTGAACAAGATTTATCCCCAACAATATATGATGGATAACCATAAGGCGTTGGAGTTGGGCGATCTTCAATAAAAGAATTAAATAAGGCTTCGGAAATTTCCATAGGATCTGATTGGTTTGGAGAATGAATCCCTACAGAAATATAACCACGTACGTCTTTAGCCTGCCCAGATAATTGCTCTTCTCCCCAACTACATGCAGGATTTAAAGTGGATGTATACATATAACATAATCCATTTTGTTTCTCCTGAGGTTTTAATTCTTTTTGTAACTCCTCTTTATTACAACTATTAAAAACTAATACCATTAATGTACTCAACATTACTAAAAAATACTTTTTCATAAATTCAGATTTAAATTATTTTATTTTGCAAAAATACTTTATTTTTTAATAGTATACTTTATTTTTTTTAATTTTTAAGTTTGTGGTTACGTTCTTACTATGTATTTCAAAGCAAGCGAATTAAAATATAAAATTCTTCGTTAAAAAAAATAACATTATTATTGTATTGCCTGCTTTATTGATAAATTATATGTAATTTTGCAACAACTAATTTGAAAAGTATGAAAACAGATTTTTTTCAGGAACAGGAAGGTAGTATAACGGTTTGCAATAAAGAAGGCTGCATTCTGTATATGAATCGGAGAGCGATTAACACCTTTGGTGATAAAACAGGAAATAATCTTTTTGCCTGTCATCCGCCCAAAGCGCAAGAAATGATAAAAAAATTACTGGCAACAGGAGAAAACAATGCGTACACCATTGAAAAGAAAGGGATTAAAAAACTCATTTATCAAACACCTTGGTATGCTAACGGAAAAATTGCCGGTTTAATAGAATATTCACTCCCAATTCCTTTCGATATGCCTCATTATATCAGGAGTTGAATTTCATATGAAACAAAGCCAATACTTCTTTAATTTTTATTAATCGAGAGATAAACACGCTTACTAAGGATCCCGCTAACATAATACAGAAGCACCAAGCCCAATGCAAGGGCAAGTGAATACTTATCACATTCCAGGCGATCACTCCCGCTGTAAATATGCCTAATTTAATAAGAAAGCCAGACTCCCATTTAAATTTAAATATCTTAATTGTCAAATAAATCTCACTGATGATAATAAAAAATTGGGTTATCAGGCTAACATAGGCAGAGCCGATGGCGCCGTATTTTGGAATAAAGATTACATTTAAAAAAAGGTTCATACAAACTGCGATAACAGCAATAATATTTAGTTCTTTTAAATTACCGTTAGCCGTAAGCAAAGAACCGAAAACATAGGTTAAAGTAATGGGTAAAATACTCAACATTAAAATTTTATACACTGCTGAAGAATCAGACACATGATTTACGTACAATAGGTTCATGAGTTCGTCGCTATAGAAAAATGATCCTACAGCAATAATACTTCCATAGATAAATAAAAGTATAAAAGAAGTTTTTACAATTTCATTTACTTTTTGCTTGTTTGCAATCATATTAGAAAACAGGGGCATACATATTACTGACATCAAATAAGCGATGATAATACCTGCATCCAATAAACGAAAAGCCGAGGCATAGATACCTGCTTGTTGAGCACCTGATTCAATGGGTAATATACGTTCCATTAAAACGGTATCGATGCGATTATGAAAACTGGTAAAAAAGTGCAAAAGAGCAAAAGGAAAACTTTGTTTAAAAATAGATTTAAAAAAAGCCATATCGATAAATGGACGTTGAAAGGAAGATTTACGCAACACTATACTCAATGCCAGCAGTACCGTAACGGCATAGGCAAAAGTTTGTATATAAATAAACCACATAATTTCGAAGGGTTTACTTGTTACATTTCCCCATAAAAGCAAGCTGCAAAATACTATCATGATTACCCTGTCGATTACCGATAAAACACTATCGGTTTTAAACATTAATAATCCGGATATATTTGAACGAAGATATAATATAAATCCTGATAAAAACTGATTTATCAAGAGAAAAAAGAGCATATGAAGTTGTATGCTATCATAACCGATAAAAACACCGATCAGCAGCATGAAGACGAAATAAAAAACGAACAATATAATTTTCAGTGAAAATATGCGAGAGAAGCTTTCCTTGATAAAATCGTTATGCCGAGCAACACTTCTGTTATTAAAATTGGTAATTCCCATATCCAACATAATATTGAACAAGAAGGTAAAATTAAACAACGCAAAATACAAACCATAGGTTTGGGCATCTACTATGTTTTGCACGGTTCTATCTATGCCGAAAATCCAAAAAGGCTTTATCAGTAAATTAAGCCCTACTAAGATGATTATATTGACAATGAATCTCCTTCGCATAAATAGTGAAAATTAATAAACAAACGTTAGAAATAGGCAATTATGATATTTATAAAATAAAAAAAGAGATTGATTACTCAATCTCTTTTAATTGTGTAAAATAAGTTTTTATTGTTTATCAAAAGTTACTTCGATTTCGTTAGTAACATTATCACTCCATGCTATTGTAATACTAGCAGTAGCAATTTTGTAGTTTGTTCCATCTTTTACAAATGTACCTGTACCTGTTAACGTTCCGGTTACACCATCTGCAGACAATGAAGTTTCTTCAATTGTAAAAGTTGTTCCTGTACAAACAGCGCTTACGTTTCCATCGATGATATCGCTGATTAATATTTTATTGTACACTGTTGTAGATTGTTGGATGTCTGAATCATACACTGTAGGATCTGCTTGACCGTCAATTGTCCATGAAAACTCATAAGAACCGGCTAATTTGTCGGTTTTAATTTTTACAACGGCGTCATGGGTGGCATCACCTGCTGTGAATGTAGCATTGTGTTCACCGGCTTCATCATAATTAATACCTGTTACGGTAACTTCTTTTCCATTGGAAGCTTCTACGTCCACAAGAACATCAGCATCTGTAGATCCTAAATCTACAATGACATCATCTGCGCCTGTAAATAAAACTTCCGGAGTACAACTAGCCATAAAAAGACCTAATAAAGCAACTGCTGCTAATGATAAAATACTTTTTTTCATTTTCTTAATTTTAAATTATTAAATAATGTTAATTTTAATTTTTGCAAAAATATATTTTTTTTCCTTACCATTGGTTTTTTAAATTAAAAAAATAAATACCTATAAACAATTGTTATAAAGACATATAGACATATTTTAGCAAAATAGCTCCAATAAAGTTAAAAAAAATAAATTAAATTTTGGAATATATTTAACTCATTACAAATTTTTAAGACAATAAATTTGCGATTATTTGGGGAAAATAGTCATATTCTAACTTATGTACTTTATTTGCAATTACTTCCGGAGTATCGGATGTAGACAAATTGCATTTAGCTTGAAAAATCAAATCTCCGGCATCGTATTCTTTGCTAACGTAATGAACTGAAATACCGGATTCGGTTTCTTTATTCTCTGCTACAGCACGATGTACATGCATCCCATACATGCCTTTTCCCCCGTATTTCGGCAACAATGCCGGATGAATGTTGATGATTTTTTTAGAAAAAGCATCAATAATATTTTCGGGAATTAACCATAAAAAACCGGCAAGTACAATTAAATCAGGATTAATAGTTTTTAAAACGTTTAAGACTTCATTTGATTGATAAAAAGATTCTTTATCAATAAGCATAGAAGGAATATTCATTTTTTCTGCTCTTTGCACTACAAAAGCATCTTGTTTGTTGCAAATCAACAAAGCTATCTGAATGATATTATCTTCACTTATTGTATCTGCGATATTCTGAAAATTAGAACCATTACCGGAAGCAAATACGACTATTTTTTTCATGTATTAATTATTACCGTTTGACACAAAATACAAACCTATTGAAAAAGGGAAAACATATATCAGAAAATAAATATCCAACACATTCCCTTTATAAGCAGTAAATAAAAGATAAATAGAAATCAAGAAAACAACAATGGCGGAAATAACCGTTAATGACGCATTTTTTTGAAATCCACCGATAAACAACAATATTCCGAACAAACAATACATAAAGGCAAGGAGTGTATGTAGGGTAAGATGTTGAAAATCTATATTTTTAAACTCCGTCCAGTACATAACAAGCATAAACAATAAAATACTTATTCTTAAACACCAACTTGCAATTAAAGCAAACGATTTAATAGGCTTCATGATTTTAAATGTATTATTCTATATTTTCTTCCAATACCATTATACAGTTTGAATTTTCATTGAAAAAATAAAGTTTTTTCTTCTTTACTTTCCATGACTTTACATCTGACAGCGTTTCATAAAATAGTTTTTCCCTTGAAAAAGCCGGTTCGGGGCACATCATTTTAGTACCTCCTATATTTTGAAAAGTAATTTGCTTTCTTCGAATACTATATTCTCCTAACAATCGGTTACAAGAACTGCTTCCACTTATTCTTCCATTCGTTAACTTTAACAAGGGCAAATCAGAGCTATCCGTTTGTAAATTCATTTCTTTCATAGAAATTACTTTCCATGTCTTCCCAATAAGTTTATTTTGAGAATAAACCATTGAAAGGTTAAAAACAAGCAAAACAACTATTAATCTCTTCATATTATCAAATGCTTTGTCCGTAAAACGACAAAATATGGTTTTTATTTTTATTCATTAATAAAATGTATGTCAGACGAAGAATACTATAGTAGATACATACTTATTATAGAAATATTTTTTTTTCACTTAAAGAGGTTTATATTAAAAATATAATTACTTTTGCAAATAAAAAAAATATAATTAATCATAAAAAATTACACAAAGATGAAAAAAAGTATTTTTAGCGTAGCAATCATTGCATTGTTATTTACATTTACCAATTGTACACCGGTAGAAGAAGACCCTATAACTCTTACTTTTTCAGGGGACATTATCATTGATTTAGGCGATAGCGACGCGGATGTGCTCGCTTTTGTAACGGCATCAGACGGTTCTGCCGTAACGGTTTCGGGCATCGATTATGAAAAAGCAGGCGAGCAAACCGGAACATTTAAAGCAGGCGACGTAACCGAAACCAAAGCTGTTAAAGTGAAAGCGGATGCCATGGCCGGAAGATATTATATTTCTGTTTTTAGTTCTGACGGGCAAGAATGCACACAAGGTGACGGTTGGGGTATTGTTATCGCTGCCGGCGATGCATACAATCAAATTAAAATACCTTCCACCATTGAAACAGGCGATCAAACTATTTTTCCGGACATTACTGATTTAGTAGTAACTTTCAACGGAAAAGATGACCCTAGCATTGACACTTATGAAGGCGGACTTATGTTTATGACAACACCTCCTTCCGCTACTTGGGAATTCTCTGAAATTACTTATGGATTAAATACTAACGGAAAATACGCTATCAATGGCTTTAGAATGGATGGCTACAAAGCAGGGTTTCAAGACTTTTATTATACCGTATCTTTCGAAAGAAGATAAACAGCTTTTTTATATTAAAAAAAAGTCCACTTCATTGAGTGGACTTTTTTATTTGAATAGTTTTAAGATTAAGACATTCCTTGTGTTTCGGCTTCGGGCACAATTTTCTTAATCAAGCCCTGAAGTACCGTCCCCGGTCCGAGTTCAACAAATATTTCGGCACCGTCAGCAAACATATTTCTAACACTTTGAGTCCATAAAACGGGAGCCGTAAGTTGTGCTTTAAGATTTTGTTTGATAACAGCAACATCCACCGTGCCTTCTGCCGTATAATTTTGATATATCGGACAAATGGGTGAATGAAAAGGCGTTTTTTCAATGGCTTCTTCCAACTCAACACGAGCCGGATTCATAAAAGGAGAATGGAAAGCCCCACTGACTTTCAAAGGCAGTACCCTTTTAGCCCCTTTTGCCATTAATTGTTCCGAACATAACTCTATTCCTTTTGGAGATCCCGAAAGGGCTATTTGACCCGGGCAATTAAAATTTGCCGGAATAACTATCTCTTCCGTAATGCCTTTACACACTTCTATAACAAGCTCATCATCTAAACCCAAGACAACTGCCATCGTAGAGGTAGCTTTTTCACATGCTTTTTGCATTGCCATTGCTCGTTTGGATACCAACATTAAGCCATCTTCAAAAGAGAGGCTTTTATTCGCTACCAAAGCTGAAAATTCTCCTAAAGAATGCCCAGCAACCATATCGGGTTTAAAATCAATTCCTAAGGTATGTGCCAAAATAACGGAATGTAAAAAGATAGCCGGTTGAGTAACTTTCGTTTGTTTCAATTCATCTTCGGTTCCTGAAAACATGATATCCGTAATGTTGAATCCTAAGATATCATTGGCTTTTTCAAATAAATCACGTGCTTGTTTATTTTCAGAATACAAATTTTTACCCATTCCGATAAATTGTGCTCCCTGCCCGGGAAAAACGTATGCTTTCATAATTTTATTTTTTAGTAAATTTTTATATAGTTATAAATGTATTGCTTCTCCATAAGCTGCTTCGATGGCTTCTTTCACCGCTTCCGACATCGTAGGGTGCGGATGTATGGAAGATAATAATTGATGAACGTTCATGTTTGCCTTGCGAGCTACTACTGCTTCGGCTATCATCTCCGTTACATTATCTCCTACCATATGACATCCCAATAATTGATTGGTTTTGGCATCAAAAATTACTTTTACCATTCCATCACGATTTCCCGCTGCTGTAGCTTTACCGGAAGCTGTAAAAGGAAATTTTCCTACTTTCACTTCGTATCCTTCGGCAATGGCTTTCGCTTCTGTTAATCCTACCGATGCTACTTCGGGCGTGGTATAGGTACAACCCGGTATATTTTTATAATCTACCTTTTCCGGATTTTTCCCTGCTATTTTTTCAACACAAACAATGGCTTCCTGAGAGGCTACGTGTGCCAAAGCAGGACCATGCACTATATCACCAATGGCATACACTCCTTCTACATTTGTACGATAGTATTCATCGACAAGAATTTTTCCGTATTCTACTTTTACACCGGCTTCTTCCAGTCCCAGCTTTTCCACATTCGTTTGTACCCCTACTGCTGACAATACAATGTCGACATCGATAGCCACAACATTGCCTTTTTTATCTTTTACGGTAACATGACACTTATCATCTTCCACAGTTACACTCTCCACACTTGCTTCGGTCATTACTTTCATGCCTTGTTTCCGAAAAGCACGTTCCACTTGTTTGGATATTTCTTCGTCTTCTATGGGTAAAACGTTTGGAAGCAGTTCTATTAATGTTGTTTTTACTCCCAGACTGTTATAGAAGAATGCAAACTCGCTGCCGATAGCACCTGAACCAACGACAAGCATAGATTCGGGTAAAGAAGGTAAGGTAAGTGCTTCGCGGTACCCGATAATTTTTTTCCCGTCTTGTGGTACATTCGGAAGTACACGTGAACGCGCTCCCGTAGCTAAAATAATATGGTCTGTATTATAAATCGTATCATTTCCCTCTTTGTTTGTAACAACAACGCTCTTACCATCTCCTAATCTGCCATGACCTTCAATTACATCGATGGTATTTTTTTTCAACAGATATTGTATGCCTTTACTCATGGCTTCAGCCACACCCCGACTTCTTTTAATCATCGCTTCGAAATCAGGTTTGACTTCTCCTTCTATCTTCACTCCGTAATTTTCTGCATGTTTAAGATAGGTATACACTTGAGCCGATTTCATTAAGGCTTTCGTAGGAATACATCCCCAATTCAAACAAATGCCACCCAATTCAGCTTTTTCAACAACTGCTGTTTTCATCCCTAATTGTGAAGCACGTATGGCTGCCACATATCCTCCGGGACCACTTCCTATCACTATTAAATCGTAACTTGACATATTCTAATTTTTTTTTGGCAAAGGTAGAAAAAAAAGTAAATAATAAAGTACTTTTGCATCATAAAAAACATCCCCATGTCCGAAAAACTAAATTTCGTTTCCGATTTAGCCTTGATTCTTATTTCGGCAGGGATTATTACACTTATTTTTAAATGGTTAAAACAACCATTGGTATTAGGCTATATTGTTGCCGGTTTTCTCATCAGCCCTCATTTCGATTTTCTACCAACGGTTATGGAGACTTCCAATATCAAAGAATGGTCGGAGATAGGCATTATTTTCCTACTTTTTGCCCTGGGATTAGATTTTAGTTTTAAAAAACTTTTTAAAATCGGAAGCACTGCTTTCATTACTGCCGGTGTCGAAATAGCATCCATGTTTTGCATTGGTTTTATTACCGGTTTTTTTCTGGAATGGACAATTATGGAAAGTATTTTTCTGGGAGGCATGTTAGCCATTTCTTCAACAACCATTGTCATCAAAGCCTTTGAAGACATGGGATTAAAAAACAAAAAATTCACAGACATTGTTTTGGTTGTACTTATCATTCAGGATTTATTTGCTATTTTATTGATGGTGTTTCTTTCAACCGTTGCCGTACAACAACATTTTTCCGGCATCGAATTATTCGAAAGCCTGCTGAAATTGGCATTTTTCCTGATTTTATGTTTCTTGATAGGAATATTCATCTTCCCGAGTTTTTTTCGTCGCTTTGCGAAAATCATGAACAACGAAACGCTCTTGATTATTTCCATTGGCTTGTGTTTCGGGATGGTGAGCTTGGCTAACTATGTAGGTTTTTCTTCGGCACTGGGAGCTTTCATCATGGGATCTATTCTTTCGGAAACCCTTGTAGGAGAAAATATTGAAAAAATCACCAAAGGCATTAAAGATTTATTTGGCGCCATTTTCTTTGTTTCGGTAGGCATGATGGTTGATCCGGCTATTATAAGTACCTATTGGCTGCCAATATTAATACTTTCACTCATTACCATTTTTATTAAGTCTGCAGTTTCCACATCGGGAGCAGTGCTTGCCGGGCAGCCCCTTAAAGTAGCTATACAAAGCGGTGCCAGTTTAGCACAAATCGGGGAATTTGCTTTTATCATAGCCTCATTAGGTTTCACCTTAGGCGTAATGAGAGCGGATATCTACCCCATTATCGTTGCGGTATCCGTTATTACTACCTTTACTACACCCTATTGTATCCGATTTGCAGAACCCTTTCACAATTGGATACTCCCCAGACTACCGGCTTCTTTCACATCATGGGTAGAACATTATACCGTCAAAACCAACACTACTGTCAATGAAAGTGATTGGAAAAAGCTGATAAAGACCTATAGTACACAAATCGTTATATTTACGGTTCTCCTGATTGCCATTATGATATGTTGTTTTCAATACCTTTATCCATTCATTACTGAGCATTTCGATTATGTATCGCAACACATCATCGCTATCATTAACACCCTTATTACATTATTGATAATGGCTCCTTTCTTACGCGGACTCATGACCAATAAAAAAGAAATAACAAACATCGTTTCCCGCTTATGGAGTGATAATAAATTAAACCGAGGTGCTTTGGTGGGTTTTGTGTTATTACGTATTTTTATTGTCATGTTTTTTATCACATCGGTATTATTTAAAAACTTTAAATTTACCTATTGGGTAGGGCTGATTTTTGCGCTTGGAATTGTTTTATTTATTTTATTATCAAGAAATTCATTTCGTCAATTTTTCAAAATAAAACAACATTTCATATCTAACTTGAATGAAAAAGAAGAAATCGAAAAACAAAGTAAACCGATACGAAGCAGTATTAACAAACAATTTTCACAACAAGACATACATATAGAGAATGTAAATATTTCTTCCAACTCCCGTTTAATAGGTAAAACCCTTTCTGAAATGGCTCTACGTAATAAATACGGGATTAATATTGTTAAAATAAAAAGAGGCCATACTATCATTAATTTACCCGGCGGAAACGACTATATCTATCCGCATGATCAGATTCTTATTCTTGGTACCGATGAACAAATACGTATTTTTAAAGAAGTAGTTGCCACATCGGAATCTCTGCCGGATACAAGCAAACAAAGCAAAATAGATCTGACTTCTTTTACCTTAACAGCAGACTGCCCTTTGACAAACAAACGAATATGCGATATCTCCCTACGTGAAAATGAACTAATGATTATTACCATCGAAAGGAATGGGGAAATTATTCTCAATCCTGATCCGGAATTAACTCTTAAAACCAATGATTTAATCTGGGTTGTGGGAAATAAAAAGAACCTTCAACATGTATTACAAAAAGAATAAGCGATAATACAGGCTTAAAAAAACATCCCGGCGGCTTGAATCCTGCACGTGCTTTTACTATTTTATGTATTTTTGCAGATATTATAATATTTACAACAATGAGAAGTTTCGGCAGTGATAATCATTCGGGTATACATCCTGACATTTTAAAAGCCATCGAAGAAGCAAACAAAAACCATTGCATTGCGTATGGTGATGACCCCTGGACACAACAAGCCCAACAAAAGATAAAAGACATTTTCGGTGAAAATGCCGAAGTATTTTTTGTTTTCAATGGAACCGGTGCCAATGTTATGTCTTTGAAAGCATGTGTCTCTTCCTTTCATTCCATACTTTGTCCCGACACTGCACACATCGCCGTTGACGAATGCGGAGCGCCCGAATTCATTACCGGTGCAGCTTTAAAAAGCATTCCCACCCCCGACGGCAAACTAACTCCTGCTCTTTTGAAACCGCATATGAGTCATTTTGGCTTTGAGCATCATTCTCAACCAAAAGCAGTGTATATTTCCCAATGCTCTGAACTCGGCACAGTATATACCATAGATGAAATCAAAGCCATAGCCGATTATATTCACACCCACAATATGTATCTGCATATGGATGGAGCGCGTATCGCCAATGCCGCCGTCTCCTTAAATAAAAGTCTGAAAGAGATAAGCGTAGATTGCGGAGTAGACATTTTAAGTTTTGGTGGGACTAAAAACGGAATGATGTTGGGAGAAGCCATTGTAAGTTTTAAAAGTGAACTAAGCGAAAATATGAAATATATCCGCAAACAATCGGCTCAATTATATTCCAAAATGCGCTTTGTTTCCGCTCAGTTTATCCCCTATCTTACAAACGACATCTGGAAACAAAACGCCCTTCATGCCAATCATATGGCTCGTTATTTACGCAGTAAAATAGAAGACTTGCACGCCTTTACTTTCACCCAAGCCACCGATGCCAACATTATTTTAGTGAAAATGCCCCCCGAAATTATTGAAAAGCTCTTGCAAAAACACTTCTTTTATATATGGAATGAAAATGAAGGCGAAATACGCCTGGTTACTTCCTGGGACACCTCCGAAGATGACATTAAAGCGTTTGTTGAAGATTTACATAAATTGATTTGATCTTTTGTTTATCTGCAATCCTTGTTTTCATTCCAAAAACAGGCATTCATTTCTACTTAATCAATAAAAATAGAAAGCAAAGACTTGTAAATATATTATATTCAACAAATTAATAAATTTTATAAAAATTGAGTTTCATGCAATAAAAGGAAGCTTGAGCGTGTTTATATAAATAAAGACTGATGTATGAACGAAAAATGAGAAATTCTCCTAAAAACTGCATTAAGAAAAATGAGAGCAACATGATAGAAAAAAATATTATCGGGTTTTTAGTAAATGAAGTTTTCTTTTTACAAGGCTTTATTATATTTATAGAAGTAAGTATTATGCCTTTCCTATATAGACGTTTTTACGTACATAATGTTATTCTCTTTGAAAATTCACATACAAAAATATTAAAAAAAGGAAAACAGAATATTTGGTTTTTATGCAAAACTAACTTGGGCAAATATCACCTTCGCAATTTTGTGTTCTCGTTGCAAAGGTGATGCTACAAGCATTTTCACAGGGAAGCAAAATCGCCCATATTTTGTTATTACGTGAGCAATTTATGGCACAAAAAGTAATACGTATTTTATAATTATTAATTTAAAAAGAATACCCATGAAAACATTAAAACAAATATGTTTAATAGTATTGTTTGGTTCTGCTTTTTTTCTTTTCTCTCAAAAGGCTATTGCCCAAGAAAAAGAGAAAATATCTAAGCATCCCGAAGTGCAATCATTGATTGCATTAGGCAATACCATTCAATCCGGTGAAGTTCATTTAATTGCCAATGAGCAAATAAAAGGAAGTCCATCGATAAGCACAAAAAATTATCAAGTGCTTTTTTACCGAACAGGAGAAATTATCAATATATGGAAATCGGAAGAAAAATCCCAAGAACATAAAAACTTTATTCTTGAAATGGATAGCAATTTGAATTCATTGGCAAATTCTCATTATAACATTTTAAACCTTACCGATTCTATGCAGTATGTATATAATGGAAAAATATGGTGGATTATAGACCATAAAAACAAAACATGCCAAGTTGATACTTCGTGGTGTAAAGTTGCTTGTTCGTTTCCGTTTTTATATCCTCAATTTTTAGTATTTAGTGAAATGTTTCCTTTCTATATACAAGGCTGGCTAAAACTTTCATTTGAAGAAGGACGTATTGAGAACATAGAAAAAAAGGGTGATACCACAATTTTAAAAATTGTAAGAGAAGGAGTTTCTCCAAAAGGAGTAAAAAGCAAAAGTGTTTTGTATGCAGAGCAATACGTTTGGGATAAGGAGAAATCTGTTTTGCTTCACCACACAAAAGTGTTAAAAGATGAAAAAGGCATTGCAAAAAACACCCTCATCGTCGAGGAAATGAAACTATTGGATGCAAATCTGAATGATGAAAAATATGCCAATCCCGAACTCTATAATGGCTTGAATTATGCCAAATCGTATAAAACAACATACACAAAATATCCGAAAAGGAAGTAGGACGTAGCATGCTACGTCCTACGCAATGCAACATCTCACAATATTTTAATCCGGCTGTGTATGGCAATATAATTTTATGTACTTTTGCAGTTAATTTATCAAAAGATAAAAATATGATACATATAACGTTACCCGACGGATCGGTAAAAATTTTTAAACAAGGAATCACTTCCTATGAAGTCGCATTGTCCATCAGCGAAGGACTTGCCAGAAATGTGCTGGCGGCAGTTATAAACAATGAAGGGTGGGACATCAACCGTCCTATACTTACAGATGTCAGTCTGCGTTTGTTGACCTGGAACGATGCCGCAGGCAAAGATGTATTTTGGCATACATCAGCCCACCTGATGGCTTCAGCCATTGAAATACTCTATCCCGGTGTTAAATTCGGAATAGGACCCGGCATTGAAACGGGATTTTACTATGATATAGATTTCATGGATCATGCCATTTCTTCCGATGACTTTAAAAAAATTGAAGATAAAATGGCGGAACTCGTTGCTGCCAAAGAAGAAATTACCCGTATGGAAGTAACGAAAGCAGAAGCGATAAAATATTTCTCCGATAAAGGAGATGAATACAAAATAGAATTGATTCAAGATCTTGAAGACGGAAGCATTACCTTTTACAAGAGCGGCAACTTCGTGGATTTATGCAGAGGACCTCACTTACCGACCATGGCACCCATTAAAGCCATTAAGCTATTGAGTTTAGCCGGTGCCTATTGGCGAGGTGATGAGAAACGTAAGCAGCTGACACGTATTTATGCCGTTACTTTCCCCAAGAAGAAAGAACTCGATGATTACCTCTTACTGCTCGAAGAAGCAAAAAAAAGAGACCATCGTAAAATAGGGAAAGAATTGGAATTATTTACTTTCTCACAGAAAGTTGGAGCGGGACTTCCTATCTGGTTACCCAAAGGTGCCGCTTTAAGAGAACGACTGGAGAACTTCCTGAAAAAAGTTCAAAAAGAATACGGCTATCAACAAGTGTTATGTCCCCATATAGGGAATGTTGAGTTATACAAAACATCAGGGCACTATCAAAAATACGGCAAAGATTCGTTTCACCCGATAACAACCCCTCAAGAAGGAGAAGAATTCTTCTTAAAACCCATGAACTGCCCTCACCACTGTGAAATTTATGCTTCTAAGCCAAGGTCATACAAAGACCTGCCTTTACGTTTAGCCGAATTCGGAACCGTATATCGTTACGAGCAAAGCGGGGAGTTGCACGGGCTCACACGTGTAAGGGGTTTTACCCAAGACGATGCCCACATTTTTTGTACAGCCGACCAATTGGAAGAAGAATTCTGTAAAGTAATAGACATTGTACTGTATATTTTTAAAACCCTTAACTTCACTGAATATACTGCACAAATATCCTTACGAGACCCGAAGAACACAGAAAAATATATCGGCTCGGACGAAAATTGGGAAAAAGCCGAGAAAGCCATCATTCATGCTGCCGAAGTGCGTAATTTGAATACCGTAGTTGAAATTGGCGAAGCCGCTTTTTACGGTCCTAAATTAGACTTTATGGTAAGGGATGCTATTGGACGAAAATGGCAACTCGGAACCATACAAGTCGATTATAACTTACCGGAACGATTTGAATTGGAATACATAGGAAATGACAACCAAAAATACAGACCCATCATGATACATCGGGCTCCTTTTGGCTCAATGGAACGCTTTGTAGCCGTATTGATAGAACATACGGGAGGAAATTTCCCCTTGTGGCTGACACCCGAACAAGCCATTATTTTACCTATAAGCGATAAGTACATGGACTATGCGCGTTCCCTTATGCAAGCCTTAGACAAAGAAGGTATTCGTCTTTCCATCGACGACAGAAGCGAGAAAACAGGGAAGAAAATCAGAGATGCAGAATTACAGAAAATACCCTATATGTTAATAGTTGGAGAAAAAGAACAAAACGAGCATAGCATTTCCGTACGTAAACACGGCATGGAAGATTTGGGAACTATGTCGATTGAAGCTTTTATCTCACATATTAACGATGAAATAACAGAATCACTTAAATAAATTATTGGAATTAAGTCTTTATGGGACGTACTTTTGTTGAAAAAATTTTTAATGCAACATGCAATAGCATTGTCTTTGCCAAACCGGATATTGTTTTATCGCACGACAACACGGCAAGTATAGCCGAGACATTTAAAAAAATGGGAGGTACACGCGTTAATAATCCCGAGCAGTTGTTGATAGTCTTAGACCATAACGCCCCTCCTACCGTTGCCGCCTTAGCCAACGATTACCAAAGGATAAGAGATTTTGTCGATGAACAGAAGATAAAAAGATTTCATGACGTAGGCAACGGCATATGTCATCAGATTATGGCATTGTACGCACGACCGGGGATGATTATCGTCGGTAGCGACAGCCATACTTGTACTGCCGGGGCTTTCAATGCTTTTGCTGCCGGTATCGACCGCACGGAAGCTGCCGGTTTATGGAAACAAGGAGAAACCTGGTTTCGCGTACCGGAAAGCATTAAGATACACTTAGAGGGAAAATTACCTCAACACGTCTATGCCAAAGATTTAGCCCTTTGGATTATAGGTATGATAGGTTCCGACGGCGCCGATTATATGTCGATAGAGTATCACGGAGAAGGAGTAAAAACGCTCAGCATTGCCGATCGCATGACCATGGCTAACCTGGCTTCCGAAATGGGTGCTAAGAATGCTGTTTTCCCTGCCGATGAAGTACTGTCCGCCTATGTAGGCAAACCCACTCACGGTGTATGGGCGGATGCCGATGCACACTATGCCAAAGAAATCACCCTACAATTAAAGGATATTTTCCCTGTCGTTTCGGCTCCACATCATGTTGATAATGTAAAAGCAGTAGCAGAAGTACAAGGCACAAAAATACAACAAGCCGTGATAGGCACTTGTACCAATGGTCGCATCGAAGATTTGCGACAAGCAGCAGAGATACTCGAAGGCAATGAAATACCACGTGGGTTTCAATTATTGGTTATTCCCGCTTCGAAAGAAATTTTTCATCAAGCCATGAAAGAAGGCTTGATAGAAACCTTGCTAATGTCAGGGGCGAACATGTTAACCCCTTCCTGCGGACCTTGTTTGGGAACCGGACAAGGCATTCCTGCCGATAATATTAATGTAATTTCAACCGCCAACCGTAATTTTAAAGGCAGAATGGGAAACAAAGAAGCCAACATTTATTTAGCATCACCGGCAACGATAGCCTATTCCGCTTTAAAAGGAGAAATTACCGACCCAAGAGGTATTACTGCCAAGGAAGTATTTCCTTTCCAAAAACAACAAAGCCAAACCATTGAAGTACAAGAAACGGACAATAGACTGGAAAAGAAAATATGGAATTATACCGATATCGACAATATGAATACCGACCAAATGTTTGCCGGTAATTTAACCTATGCCATTAAAAGTGCCGAGCCGGAGAAAATCAAACAATATCTCTTCGCTGGTGTTGACAAGCATTTCTCCGAAAAGGTAAGCCAAGGCGACATTGTTGTTGCCGGATGGAATTTCGGTTGTGGCAGTTCGCGTGAACATCCTGCGGTAGGATTAACCCATGTAGGAGTTAAAGCAGTGCTATGTAAATCGGTAAACAGAATCTTTTACCGCTCCGCCATTAACCAGGGGCTCCCGATTATTGTATTGCCCGAAGCAGTAGACTATTTCAAGCAGGGAAACACCATTGACATCGATTTCCGGAACGGAAGCATTTGCATTGAAAACAAAACATTCGCTTTCGCTAAATTACCGGAGAAAATCATGCATATCTTTGATGCCAAAGGATTAGCCAACTACCTGAAAAATCACTAAGTATATTTTCTTAAGAATCTTACTTGCTTATTTATTGAAAAGGAAGACTGTTGTAACTTCTTTAAAGTGGTTTCATAATTTAGCTCCATTAAAGTAATAACAATATGTAAAATGAAGGTAAAATACTATCTGAAAGCTAACACTATCCTTGTAAAAATTTCCTGAAAATACATCATAACTACCATATTTTCGTTCAAAAAAATGCCCATTTATACTTACTCGTATATCATCTACCTGATGATTCCCAATATTTGAAAAGGAAAGCATGGAATCATTTACTTTATTTACACTTACTATTACTGTTGTATCATTATAATAATAATCTGTATTACATGCATAATCTCCGCACCATTGATCTCGGTAATCTATCGGCTCCGGTTCTATCGGCTCTGGTTTACAATGAACAAATAGAAGAGATAAAAGCAGCAGTACTATTGTTTTTAAAAGTGTTTTCATGGTTTACAATTTACACCTTTTTAATACCACATAATAACCTACCAAGTCAACATTTTTCATTGTAATATAAATAGACATTTCTTCATATCCATTATAAGAGATGGTACTTGGAAAAATGTATTGTTCATTATATATTTCTAAATTTTGATTTCCATCGTCTGGCATACCAGTTATCCTCCAATAAAAAGACTTCCCAAACAAAAATGGTTCACGATCTATATTTTTAACATCACATGTCAAGTTACTGTGAAAATAAAATATCCCTTTATCACGAAGAACAGATGACCAACTTCCTTTTTCTGAGCAGCTATCTAATACAACAATTTTCCATCTTCCGCATAAATACTGTTCTTCTTGATTTAAACTAAATTTATAGCATCCGGTTATTAATATGGATGTAAATAAAAACAATACGTAAATAAAATGCTTTGTTTTCATGTTTTTGTTATTTTACTTCATTTGTCCGGCTAAAATTGGATTATTTTCAGTATAATTAATGGCGTTACTAATAATATGTAATGTCTTTTTATCGGCAGATAGAGATATTTTAATCCAACCATAGTAATAATCATTACCAAGTGGAGGTGATTGATGTCTATAACCTATGTATTTCTCGCCTTTTCCTGCAAATTGTTCAAGACTAATCTTTGCACTACTACCCCAATGATTTGAAGAAGTAATTGAATAATCTTCATTTAACATAAATATTTGATTGTTATAATTAACTAAAACCTTTGTATATCCATCTCCATAACTTGAATACTTCTGTTTTAAAATGGATGCACTAACCTCATTATATTCATTCATATCAATTTTGAAAATCATACCATTATCAAGGGTATAGCTTTCAGACACTCCAATTGTATGATTAATTTTATAAAATGTAATATAATCCGGTTTGGGGTGGTAAGGGGGTTCGCACGCAGTAATAATAAATACTAGTACTATTAAATAGATAAGTTTTCTCATTTTAAAAATTTCATTGTTTTTTTTTGCAAATAAAAACAATTTATCCATACGATTCTCTTTTTTTTTATTTTTTTTTTTTTTGAATTTCAGCTGTTTACGCTAAGGGGAAGAAAAAAAAGGAAAATATACCCCTGTTTTATGGAAGGATTTCTTTCATAAAAAGGGAAATGTATTCGGAGGGAGAAGCTATACATGCAAAAAAATATCCTTTCTTATTCGGGGATGTATAAACGAAATAAGAAAGGATATTAGGCGTAAAGGGGTTATTCCTCTACTCTTTCATAGGTAATTTCCGATAGTTTTCTTTTCATCAAAGTACTTGGTTTAAAAACTACATGTGGATCCCTCATCATTTCTTTGACTTCAAACAACTCTTTCGTATCTGCACCTTCACTTGAAAGTGTTAACCGAAGAGAGGCAAGATTGCCTAAACTAACGGTAAATCCCATATCAAGGTACTCTGGGACTACATCAAGCGCATTTTCAAGCGTATTGAGAATATCTCCACGTGTAAGCGAAGATTGTAACGCCACTCGTTCGGCTAAATGATGAATGTTAATTACTCCGGCATGCACTGCATTGGCATACCATTTCTTGGGGTCATCCGGATGTTGCGGATTCTTCTTTTCTACTAATCGGTATTTCATGGTAAGTAAAAATTTGTGTTTCTTGCGAAACGGTTAATAATTTAGTTTATTATTTCTATAAACGATGCTTAGTGTGCATTATTTTATTGATTTTTTAACTTTTTTTATATTTTTTATAAAGCATTCAAAATGTGTGCTTTTGAAGCCTTGAAAATTATTGCGTCAATATTGAAAATTATTGCGTCAATAAAATTAATTATTGCGTCAATAAATTAATTTATTGCGTCAATAATTTTGAACAGCTTTTTAAGGTGTTTTAAGCATAAAAATTTTCACTCTAAAAATAGGGTAAAACAACGTTAAGTTGAAGGAAATTTTTATGTAATTGAAGGAAAATGTCCGGTCTATAACATTAGAAATTCTCTACAGATTCTTTGCTCCTACTTCGTTGCCAGTTCGACAATTTTTTGGATAGCGGGTTTAAGTCCCGTGCAGTTTTTACCGCCGGCAGTAGCCAAGGCGGCTTGTCCGCCGCCACCGCCTTGTATCAAGGCAGATACTTCGCGTACCAATTGAGCGGCACTGAGTCCTTTGGCTGTTAAATCATCGGAGAGGGCAAGCACAAGATTGGGTTTTTCGCCGGCATCACTGCCAAAAACTACCAACAAATTCGGATACATGTTTCGCAACTGATACGCTGCATTCTTGAGTATTTCGGGCGACATACTTCCTATTGATTGAATGACGTGAATGCCGTTAACCGTAGTTTGCTGTTGCTGTATTTGTTCCACAAAAGCAGCGGTACGTTCCTGTGCTATGCTTTCGAGGGTTTTGCGGTAAGCATCGTTTTCCTGCATCAGCTTACGGATAGCCGGCAGTACATGGGGAGCATTGAGTACTTGTTTGATTTCTTCGGCTTGCTGTTGCAATTGATACACATACTCCTCCGCTTCTTTGCCGCTGATTGCTTCTATACGCCGTATGCCGGCAGCAATAGCCCCTTCGGAAACGATTTTCACGAGTCCAATATTTCCCGTCGCTTTGGCATGCGTACCTCCGCAAAGTTCAACGGAATCGCCGAATTTGATAACCCGCACTGTGCTGCCGTATTTTTCGCCAAACAAAGCCATGGCTCCCATTTTTTTGGATTCATCGATAGAGACGTTCCGCAATTCATGCAAGGGAATATTGGCACGAACCCACGCATTGACCATTTGTTCTACTTCGTACAATTCGTTGTCGCTAACTTTGGCAAAGTGCGAGAAATCGAAGCGAAGGCGTTCTTCGTTTACCAAGGAACCTTTCTGCTCAACATGGGTTCCCAGCACTTTTCGCAAGGCGTAATGTAACAAATGGGTTGCACTGTGGTTGTTTTCCGTTAACATTCTCTTCTCGGCATCGACTCTGGCAACGAAAGCAGCCTGAAGGTTTTCGGGCAAAGAAGGGAGGATGTGCAATAAGAGGTTGTTTTCTTTCAGGGTATTGATAATTTCTATTTTCTCGTTTGCATTTTCCAAAACACCCCTGTCTCCTACTTGTCCCCCGGACTCAGCATAAAAAGGTGTTTGGTCGAGCACTACTTGATAAAATTGCTTTCCTTTGGTTTTCACCATTCTGTATTTCACAATGCGGCAATCACTTTCCAGGCTGTCGTAGCCGACAAAAACACTAGGCTTAGCTTGCGGTATCAATTCCTGCCAGTCGTCGGTTTGCAAACTTGCCACCGCCCGCGAGCGGTCTTTTTGAACCTGTAAGCCGGCGTGAAAAGCATCCATATCGACGGTATAGCCTTTTTCTTTTGCCATGAGTTGGGTTAAATCAATGGGGAAGCCATAGGTGTCGAACAATTCAAAAGCAAACTGACCGTCGATGCAAGTTTGCGGATGAGCCTGAATATAATTTTCAAATTTCTGTATTCCTTGCGACAAGGTGCGTAAAAACGAGTGTTCTTCTTCGAGCAATACTTTTTCTATCAACTGCTGACGAAGTGCCAATTCGGGAAAATGATTACCCATTACTTCTACTAATTTGGGCACCAATTTATTCAGAAAAGCTTTGTCGAGCGATAAAAAGGTAAAACCATAACGTACGGCACGCCGTAAAATACGACGTATTACATAGCCGGCTCCGGTGTTAGAGGGCAATTGCCCGTCGGCAATGGCAAAGCAAACGGCACGTAAATGGTCGGCAATCACCCGCATGGCAATGTCGCTGTCGGCTTCTTGTCCGTAATTCTTGCCCGAAAGCAAGGCAATTTCCTGTATCAAGGATTGGAAAATATCGGTATCGTAATTCGATTGTTTGCCTTGCAAAACCATACACAAACGTTCAAATCCCATACCCGTATCCACGTATTTTGCCGGTAATAACGTTAGAGTTCCATTGGTTTGACGGTTGAATTGAATAAATACCAGGTTCCATATTTCGATAACCAAGGGATGGTCATTGTTGACCAAGTCTCTTCCCGCTATTTTTGCTTTTTCTTCTTCGGAGCGAATATCCACATGGATTTCGGAGCAAGGACCACAGGGACCGGAATCGCCCATTTCCCAGAAATTATCTTTCTTGGAACCAAATAAAATACGGTCTTCGGGAACAATGGCTTTCCACAAATCATAAGCTTCTTCATCTCTTTCGGTACCATCTTTTTCGTCTCCACCGAAAACGGTAACATAGAGATTTTGAGGTGGAATTTGCAAGACTTCCGTGAGCAATTCCCACGCCCAGGTGATGGCTTCTTTCTTGAAATAATCGGCAAAGGACCAGTTTCCGAGCATTTCAAACAGGGTATGATGATAGGTATCACGACCCACTTCTTCCAAGTCGTTGTGTTTGCCCGAAACGCGTAAACATTTCTGACTGTTTGCTATTCGCGGAGAAGCGGGGGCTGCATGCCCTAAAAACACATCTTTGAACTGATTCATCCCCGCATTGGTAAACATCAAGGTCGGATCGTTTTTTACCACAATCGAATCGGAAGCAATTATCCGATGCTGTTTACTCTCGAAAAAATCTAAAAATGTCTTACGTATTTCGTTAGCTGTCATAAGGCTTGTTCTTCTTTTTAATAATGTGCAAAAATACATAAAAATGGTTTAAAAAAAATCACTTTTGTTAGAAGTTAAATTATATTTATGTATTTTTGCATCGTGATATATAAACCCGAAAACACAATAAGCACATACTAAAAACAATTTATTTAACCATTTAAATTCAATAAAAATGAGAAAAACAAGCATTTTATTATTCAGCATTATTTTATCTTTAGTATTTCAATCGTGTAATCTGATTTGGATATGTAATAATACTACATATCGAAAGAAAACGGCGCATAAATATGAGAATCAGATTCCCATTAAAGTTGAAGAGTTAAAAACCATGTTATACAAAGACACCACGCATTATAAGGTCGTTATTATTTATAGTCCTTGCTGCGGAGCCTGTGGGTCGCACATGCAAACTACCTTTAAGAGGATGCTCTTACATTCAGATACGACGGTAAAGTTTTATTTTATTGTTGACGATTGCGGGGGAATAAAATACAACGAAATCTTTTTACAAGAATGTGGAATTTATCCGAACAAAATGTACTACTTCAACGACACCTTCCAAATCAATAAAGGGAACAATATCGTAAATTATCTTTTCCCTACCGACGATAAAGTAACGGGAGAATTGGGTGTTCCCATGTCATTAATCATTAGTAAAAACAACAAATTAAAAAAAGCAATGATTTCAATAGATTATGGAGAAGAAAAACGTCAATACCTTAAGGCAATGCCTTTATATTATTTATCAAGTTATGATTTTGATAAAATAGATTTTGATATCATTGACATCGAACCTGAAATAAATTGGGATATTTGTTCACGAAACGAAAAATAAACTGTTACGTACACAGCACATACAAATCATCTCTTTGATTGATGTATAGATACGGGATTTCATCGACATAGGTAATGGTTTTTTTTTCTTTGGTTCCCAAAATGAGTTCAAACAAGCTGGGATATTTAGTTGTCATACTTAAGACCAAGCTGGCATTTACGCTTTTCGCAAAAGTACGGGCGTAGGAATCAATGTCTTCGTTCATATCTTCCACTTTATGTTTTACAAACAGTACTTCGAGGTTGGTATAGAGTTTTTCGGTAAAGCCTACATTTTCCTGTAATTTATATCGAAGGAATTGGTCTTTATAGTTTTTATACAACACATGGACATAGGCATTGTAAAAGCGGCTGAAATAAGAAGCCCACAAGGATTTTTCCTTGGAATAAATTGAAGAATCCAAAGGAAGAATAACATGCTGATAGGCATTAGGTAGTGGAAGTGTTTTACCGACAGCAAGAACCGGAACCCTTGATTTTTTTATAAACGGCAATGCCTTTCGACAGGTAAAGAAGGTATCCTTTTTATCTTTTGACACCGCAATAACCATCATCATTCCATTGTATTCATCAACAAATTGATAGATTTTCTTTCGTAAGCCGGGGCAATCCGGATAATGGGTTACGATTATATTCCTTTGATCGGCTAATTCCAAAACATGTTTAAACGTATCGCTATAGGATTTTTGCTCTTTTTGCAAAGGCATAATACATAATTCGGCACGAAAAATCATGCACAAGGCAAAAGCATGTGCCACGGCGGCATCTCCGTAGGGAGAGTAATCGGTAAAACTGAAAATTCGTAGTTTTTTTTTCTCTTCTTTCATGGTTTTAGAGTCCTTTTACATGTGCTTTACCGGCAATAAATTCTTTTAAATAGAAAGGCTCAAAATAGGCAAAGTCTTCAAACAATTGTTGTTCATATTTTTTATGTGCCAACGCAATCAAATAGCGGGCTGAAATTTTCGTATCGGCAAAGAAACGATTGGGATGTTGCCATAAGACATCTTTACATTTATCCAATCCGTTACCGGAAAAGACGATGCTTTGTTTTTCAATAATCTCTTTAAACGTTTCCGTGGTAATTATTTTGTTTTGGATGGGTTCTATTATTTGCAATTCATTATCAAAAACAGCACAATACACTTCCATACGCCGGGCATCGATGAGGGGGCAATAACAGTCGACATCGGGGAATTGCTCTTTGGCACCCCATGCCATTGCTTGTAATGTACTTACGGCAATCAATGGTTTATGAAGCGCAAAACACAAGCCCTTGGCAGTAGAAACACCGATACGTAAACCGGTATAGGAACCCGGACCCTCGCTAATACAAACAGCATCCATTTTTTCAATCGGCAATGCTACTTTTTTGAACACATTATCAATAAAGGGCAATAGTTTCTCCGCATGAGAATTTCCCTCATTACTTTCTTCCTGAGCAAGGATGAGATGATGCTCTGAAAGAGTTACCGAACAAATTTCCGTAGAAGTCTCAATACAAAGTAATACTGCCATGACTATTGATTAATACATCACTTGTTGTTGTGGTCGGTGCTGTTTCCATTCGTTGTATTCTTTCACTTCCAGAAGTTTAGGATATGTCTGATCATAGAACGGAATATCTTCACCGGTAGGAGCAAAAATACTGTCTATGGCATACAATTCCTTAACAAATTCGGAATAATTGGCTGTTTCGTAAAAAACATCTAATTTATTATGGTAAAAGTCGTACACCTGAGGCATATAAAAAATAGCACTGTCGAGAGCTTGTAAATGTTCATCTAAGCGATTGGCATGTTTGTATGCCCACGACAAATACACAAAATAAATTGGATCCGGTCCTATAAGTTGGGTAAGATGATGGGCGTGAAGCAAAACACTATCTACTAATCCCTGTTTAATAGCACTTTGCAATAAATAAAACTCGGAAATAGTTTGTCTATCGGGAAAAGATTTTAGAAAAACCTTTGTTAATTGCATCACATCGTCGTAGGACTGGTGAAGACTGGCTAAATTTAATTGCATGGTACGAGCATAGAGATTATTCTTTGCCGCTTGTTCAATCCAGAAATAACTACTGTCGGCTTCCATAAATTTTTCTTGTGAAATTAGATAGTTAATCTCCATTAGCTGATTGATTAATACCGTGTTGTCATTAACAATGCCAAAATTCATACAGGCTTTCATCCACCAATCGTCGGACCAATGTATGCCGGAAACAATAGAAAATGCATCGTTGACCATTATTTTCCCGTCTTTCTGACCGAATTCCCAATCTTCGACCGAAATACCTCCGTTGTAATAGGTTCTGAAAATAGCGTGAGCAGTATCGTTCGAGCGGTAGAAACGAACAAAACGAATATCAGCACCTTCAGCGACATAGTTTGCCATCGTCGTTCCCGGTTTGAAATTCTTTTGGAGAAAGTCTAAAAGTTCTTTTGATTTAAACTCAGTCTCTTCATCCATTACACGCTCAATATATACGTCATAATCAATAGATTCATTTAACAAATCGCCTTTCTCCTGATAAATTTCCTGCAATACATTTTCAATAAACGTAAGGTATTCTTGGTCGGAGAAAGATTTTTTTTGTTGACAAGCAGCAAATAATATACTGCAAACAATGAAAGAAAAGATTAACTTATATTGATTCATCTTAAAATAGATTTTCTATTTAGTATTAGCTTTCAATGACAAGAAAAAAAATAATCCTTATTCGACAGTAACAGACTTAGCTAAATTT
>JAQVNO010000093.1 GCA_028703095.1 Bacteroidales bacterium | reverse complement strand
ATACGCAGGAGTTTCCTCGTGAGTACAAATATACTTTGGGACAAGATATGAAACGAGATGCCATACAGCTTGTAAGAAGTATTTATAGAGCCAATAAAGCAAAGGATAAAGTTGTTTATCTGGAAACATTTTTAGACGATTTTGAATTGCTGAAATTTGAAATACGCCTTTGTGTTGACATGAAAATTTTAGCAATAAAAAAGCAAGCCGAGCTATCGGGTTTAATGGATAGCATAGGCAAACAAATTACCGGTTGGCGTAATGCCAATAGGTAAATGCCGGAATTGTATGTGTTAAGGCATATACAAGCGAGCAAGGTTTAGTTTAAAAGCGATAAAGGGACTGCTCTTTTTAGCAGTTAAAATGAGCGTTACTTGATATGGAGCGATTCATTTTTGAGTAATACTACAATAAATATGAGATGCCTTGTATTTATATGAACGCCTTTATTTTTGCGGTTGGCGGTTTTGCTAGTGCCTACTATTGGAGTTCTACCGAGAACAATAACAACAACGCATGGATACAGAACTTCAACAATGGCAACCAGAACAACAACAATAAGAACAACACAAACTATGTGCGTGCTGTTCGGGATTTTGAACAAACCATTTTTCAGAAAACCTGTCAGCGTCCACCATCTGGAGGACTTGACAGTGTTTTCTTTTTAATAATTTTACTATGCAGCAACTTTCATTATTCGACATACCACAAAAAGAATATCCAAACATTGAACTCGAAGAATTTTTCGAAGCATACTTTAATTGCCGCAGCAATAAACGAAACACTGCTAATGCCATTGCATTTGAAGTAGATTTCGAAAACAATTTAGTAAAACTCTGCGAAGAGATAAACAGTGGTACATACAAAATAGGTCGTTCCATTGCTTTTATTGTGGACAAGCCTGTGAAAAGAGAAATATTTGCTGCTGATTTCAGAGATAGAGTCGTGCATCACTTTTTAATAGGCAAACTAAACCACTTATTTGAAAAGCAATTTATAAATGATAGTTACAGTTGCCGAGTTGGCAAAGGAACACACTTTGGCATACAGCGAGTTGATAAATTTATAAGGCAATGTTCTAAAAATTACTCAAGCGACTGCTACATACTAAAACTTGATTTGCAAGGCTTTTTTATGAGCATCAACAAAAGCATACTCTTTGCAAAACTCGAACAGTTTATAAAAGAAAAATATCAATCAACAGATAAAGATTTGTTGATAAAACTTTGCAAGCAAGTAATTTTCAACGACCCCACAAAAAATTGCATTATTAAAGGTAGCAAAAGCGATTGGAGCGATTTACCCCAAACAAAAAGCCTTTTTCACAGCCAACCCAATTGCGGTTTACCCATAGGTAACTTAACAAGCCAAGTATTTGCTAATTTTTACATGGGCAGCTTCGACCATTTCGTAAAACACGATTTGAAAATACAATATTACGGCAGATACGTTGATGATTTTGTGATAGTGCATGAGGATAAAGAATATTTAAAGAAACTTATTCCTCAATTGTCAGAATATCTGCAAACGGAATTACAAGTTACAATTCACCCTAAGAAAATATATTTGCAGCATTACAGCAAAGGAGTAAAATTCTTAGGAACAGTAATTTTGCCAAACCGCATATACATTGCCGACAGAACTAAAGGAAACTTTTACAATGCCATAGATAAGCATAACCAAATAGCCCGAGACCATAAGCCCTCAAAAGAAGAGCAACAAGCCTTCCAAAGCAGCATGAATTCATATTTGGGAATAATGAAGCATTATAAAAGCTACAAACTAAGAAAACAAATGATTTTTAAAAACCTGAGCGGCTGGTGGTGGAATTATGTTTACCCCGTTGGATATGAAAAGTTTGTTATGAAGCGAAAAGTTATAAAAAAGCTATATCCTACGGGGTGAATTTATCGGGAGGAATATGTAAATTTGAAATGAAAACAAAAACAGTATGATAAACACCGAAATGCTAACAAAGTGTATATGCCATAAGGGTTTCAGAGCGTATTCAAGCATTGTAGCCCGCTCCAAATTTCGTGTAGGTGACAGGAAACTACTTCGCAATCCCTTACGGCACATACACTCGCACGTTAAATAAAAAAAACCTGCTTTAAAAGGCAGGTTTTTGAGCGGAAAACGAGACTCGAACTCGCGACCCTAACCTTGGCAAGGTTATGCTCTACCAACTGAGCTACTTCCGCAATGTTGTACCCCGGGCGGGACTTGAACCCGCAAGGCATTAAATGCCACGGGATTTTAAGTCCCGCGTGTCTACCAATTCCACCACCAAGGCATATTCTTTTTCAAATAACGTGTTTACATCTACGCGATGTCAATCGGACTGCAAAAGTATATTTTTTCTGAATATAATTTTCAAGTTTTAATAAAAATTTTGTTTTTTTTATCTCCTTGCTTTATTTATCCAATACGGGAGTAATTTTCACTCCGCCATAAGCTACCTCCACACCCATGTCATAAGTAGTTGTAAACTGATGATTTCCTTCCTCATCATAGGTGTAAGCATTCCCATGTAACAACCCATTCAAATAATTATACTCGTATTTTCTTCTGCCATTTTCCCAATAATAAATGGTTTTCCCTTCGAGAAAATCATGCTCAAAGCGGGAAGATATTTTTAATTGTCCGTTGGCATAATATGTTTTCCAATTTCCGTGTTTTTGTCCTTCAAGATAAAAACTTTCCACAATCACACTATCGTTTTTATACATCCATCTGCCTTCTTCGAGTCCTTCTTGATATCTGCCAAACATCAACGTATCTCCTTTTTCATCGAAAGAAACTATAACACCATCATAAACCCCATTAAAATAATTTTCTATCATCACAATTTTTCCGTCAGGATAATACCATATCCATTCCCCGTCTTTTTCTCCCTTATCAGTATATCTGCCTATTATTTCAATTTTTCCATCAGGAAAATAATACTTCCAATCACCTATCGTACGATTATTTTTATATTTTCCTTCTGCTTTTAAAGTTCCTTCTTCTTCATAAAATTCTTTCCACACGCCTTGTTTCCAACCGTTTTCATCCACTATACCTTCCCCTGTCAATCGTGCGTTTTTAAACACATAGGCTTGGGTAATAGCACCCGAAGTATCGTATTCTCTGCGTATACCTTCCGGTTTTCCTTGAAAAAAATAAGCTTCTGTTTTTATTTTCCCGTTAGGATGAAACGCTACTTGTTTGTCTAATTGTTTTGTTTCCAAAGCATCCACTATCAATTTATCATTTTCCCATTTTTCAATCTGTTGAAAGATACCTTCTTCATTATAATATTTAAAAAACCCGTGTTTTTTATTGTTCACATAATAGCCTTCCATTTTCAAATTACCGTTATCCCAAAAATATTTCCAACTTCCTTGCTTCATTTGATAGAAATCAGTTCTGTTCACATTTTCTCTTTTAATAACATATCCTTTTTTATAAACAGTAACTACCAGTATATTCCCGAGAGTATCGAATTCTTTTGCCATTCCTTCGGGCAAGCCTTTTTCATAGGGTATGCTTTGAAGTAAATGACCTTGTTTGCTATAATGATTTTCAAATCCTCGAATAGTATCAAGTAAAAAATCAACTTCGATAATTTCATCTTCTGTATAAATACGTCTAAGTCCATGTTTACGTCCTTCACTATAGGTAATTGTCATTTGGATTTCTCCCTTTTCATTATAGAAAGACCACACGCTATCGAGCTGCAAGTTTTTTCGTAATCCTTCCGAACGTAATACACCATTCGGATAATACGATTTCCAATAAGCATCCGGTTGACCGTTTCTCATCCATCCTTCACTCGAAAGGCTGCTGTCGGGATAATAAAAACGTGTATAAACCAGACTATCTTTCTGCTGTGCATTAAGAGATTGAATGAGAATTAAACAAAAAAGTATACTATAAATATTCTTCATGATTATCGGTTTACTTGTTGCATTTCTATCCATTTAGCATATAATCCGTTTTTTGTCAAAAGGCTATGGTGATTTCCTTCTTCAACGATGCGACCTTCTTCTAACACCACAATATGATCTGCGTTTTGAACGGTAGATAATCGATGAGCAACCACTATGGATGTTCTGTTTTTCATAATATTATCGAGAGCTTCTTGCACATACAATTCCGATTGACTATCAAGAGAGGAAGTAGCCTCATCCAACAACAAGATGTGTGGATTACATAAAACAGCACGCGCAATACTAAGTCGTTGACGTTGTCCACCGGAGAGTTTCACTCCTCTATCACCAATTACACTTTGATAAGCTTGCGGCATGGCAGAAATAAACTCATCGGCATTGGCAATTTTTGCAGCTTCTATCACTTCTCGTTCGCTAATATTTTCCAGTCCAAAACAAATATTATTAAAAATAGTATCATTAAAAAGTAAAACCTCTTGACTCACCTGCCCCATCAGCGCCCGTATATCGGAAATAACATATTCTTTTACACTTACACCATCAATAAGAATATCTCCTTCCTGAACATCATAAAAACGAGGCAGAAGATTTAACAATGTTGTTTTTCCCGAACCCGAAGCTCCTACTATTGCCAGGGTCTTCCCTTTTTCAAAATATAAATTAATGTCTTTTAACACCCTTCTATTCTCTTCATAAGCAAAGCTTAGATTTTTCAATTCAATACTATGGGTGAAACATTTAATAGGAATTGCATTTTGTTTTTCAACAACCACCTCTTCTGCATCCAAAACTTCAAAAATACGTCGTGCCGACACCAGTGATTTCTGCATTAGATTAAAAGAGCGAACCCCGGCTTGAATGGGCGGGATTAATCGGGCGAAGATTAACACAAACAATATCAAAGTATCCGCACGTAAATGGGTGTTTTTTTGAAACATTAAATATCCTCCTAAGGCTAACACTAAACACAAGCTAATGGTACTTAATACTTCCGAAAGCGGACTTGCCAATTCAATTTTACGATGTACTTTATTTAACAATCGGGTATATTCTTTATTGATTCCTTTGAATTTACGAACAAAAAAATCAATAGCATTGAATCCTTTAATAATACGCAATCCTGAAATACTCTCTTCAAACATAGAACCTATAGCACTTAACTGTTCCTGCCCTTGCTTGGATTTACGACGAATATTACTTGATATCCTTGACAAAATATAGGTTAAAAGTGGAAAAATAGCGATTGATACAAGCGTTAGAAAAGGGCTAATCATTAATAAAGTAATAAAAAACACCAGTACAACCCAAGGTTCCCGCAGGAGTAATAAAATCATGTTTCTTGCCAACACATCCATCTCTTGCACATCGGCATTCAATCGGGTTATAACATCGCCACTTTTATGTGTGGTATAATAGGAAAGCGGAAGGATTAATATTTTATGATATAAGTCGTTTTGAATATCTTTAACGGTATTTACTTGTATGGGATTTGAAAAGTACAAACCCAAAAAACGAAAAAGATTAGAAAACAAAGAACAAGCCAGAAACAAGGCGGAGACAAACATCATGGCTGTTAACACACTGTAATGAGAGCTAATCAATGAAATATAATAAGCCATTATATCAATAAGTGTATTAACGGAAAAATCAAAAATAGGTTTAACATTTACCGGCTCAATCACACCGAAAAGGATAGAAATAAACGGGACAATCATACCGAGAGTAAAGACAGAAAAAATAGAATATAGTATATTAAACAAAAATGATATAACGACATTTAAGCTATACGATTTCACATAAGAAGCAACGCGAATAAAATCTTTCATCGTTAAAAGTCTAAATTTAAAGAAATGTAAAACAACCCATCGTTTACCTTATAGTTTTCAATTCCCCAAGCATAATCCATTCGTAAAAAATAACCTAAAAGCAAAAACCGTATACCGGCACCAAAACCTGCAACAATAGGTTCTGTTTGTTTCTCGAGTGTTATTTGAATAGGACCGGAGATAATAACCTGTTTAAACAATGAGTTCTCCGGCGAATAGGGAGTTAAGCCTGTCCATGCTGTTCCCACATCAGCAAAAGCAACTAATTGCAAAGAATTTAAAAAATCATTTTTAAGAGGTCTATTCATTATGCATTGGATAATCGAAAAACGTAATTCAGAATTTAGCACAAAGAAACTGGTACCGTTTCTGATATTCTGTTGAAAACCACGCATATTAGTAGCCAGAGTTTGGTAAGTATAATTAATACTGGTATCAACGTATATTTCATTATTAAATTTCGCAAACCACCAATTATCCATCCCTCCCATATAATAAATTAAACGATTTTTCCCTAAAGAAGTACTCGCTGCAAAACGATTCGCCCAAATTAAGGTTCTATGTATTTTAGTGTAGTGGCGCAAATCCCCTCCCAATACTACAATATTATTAAATGATTTATCGGGAGTACACATGAATTCAATAAAAGCTTTCGCCCGCATACCTTTTTTCATATTCATGGAAATAGGAACGGTAAAATCCACAACATACTCACTTTTAGCACCCAACCAAAAAGAGTTGATTTCAGGCTTCTCTAAGCTGATATCATCGGTAACTTTCATGGCGTAACGGTTATAACGTAAAAAAGTTGTAAAATGCAAACTATTGACTCTATCAAAAGGATATTTCAAAATATAAAACAAAGATGTACTCTGTTGACTTTCATAATACCCACTGGTATTTAAATTCTTAATAGATTGATAATACAAAGCTATTTGTTTATCCAATCTATTAGAATAATCTTCGTAACTAAATAAAAATTACTTATTTAAGTCAACTGAAAAACGCACTCCCCCTACTAAACGTTGATCTTCCAACAAATCCTTGGCTTCAATCATCAAAAACAAATTCAAACCCGGATTTAAATAAATGGGATTATCCGAATGAACAAATTGTTGATAGGTAGCACTTAAAAAACTAAAATCTGCTTGTACCATCACTGAATTCAAGCTATATTGCGTTTGATATACACGAGGAATTAAGGCGTAATCATCCGTTTGAACTACATTTGAATCCGACATTCCTGCTTCTTTTACCTCTTTGATAATATAAAGAGAATCTTTTATTTCTGCCAGTTTCACAAATTGCAAACGTTTGTGTGATTTTATAGCAACAGCTTCTTTTTGTTCATCCAAAGTATCTTCTTCAGATGTCTTATTCGTTTGATAAAGCATCTGGATAGTTTGGTTTAAAGAAGCAGAAGAAATACCAGCTATCGACGGCAAATTTTCTTTTTTAACAATATATTTCCCTTTATATAACTCTACTTCCGTAATACTTTGTGTGTGCTTTTCTACATCGTAAAACAATATCCCATTATCATAATTACTAATCGGATAATCATTGAAACGACTGAGATAATGAATTGCCGTGTCAATACGATTTATCTCATAGGTAAATTTCCCCAGATATCTATTATACATACCATTGCGATCGCTTATAAAGGTTAAGTAATCATCACCAATATCAAAAGCATATTTTTCTTCCGCATAATCTGTTTGCGTAAGCCGCTGTAATACATTGCTCTTAGATTCATAATCATACATATATAAATCATATTTACCAAACTTATAAGTGTCGATTTCCTTACCGATTTTCAAAGTATCGTTATCGCGGTTTGAGCTAAAAACTATCCGTGTATTACCTTGAATAAAACGAGGGGCGTAATCATCTGCTTTATCATTAGTAACATTCAACAACGAGCGTGACGCCAGTGAATAAACATAAATATCGGATTGTCCCTTTTCAATAGCTGACATAGCAATATATTTTCCGTCATCGGAATAAGCAAAATCCGTTATCTTATGAACAAAAACAATTTGCTTCTCACCCCATTTATTTTCATTAATATCAAAGGGGACTAAGTAATCTTTACTTTTATGTTCCATTGCCATCATTAACTGAATGGCATTGGGATGCCATGTAATCAAAGGAAAACCCAAATCCGGATGTTCTTCAATACGATAATGATACCGATAAATACACTTGGATTTTTTAGTCTCCTCATTATAAAGATATAGTTTTACCTTCCCCTCCAGATTAGTAACATAAGCAACATACTTCCCATCGGGAGAAACTTTAGGGTATAAATAAACCATCCCTTTTTTATATTTTGATAACAAAGCATTTTCAGGGTAGTTATAATCAGGATGAGTTAAGTACAATTTTGTATAATATTGTATCCAATCTTTTGACAGTTGATCAAAACCTATTCCCAAACTTACTTGTGTTACTCTTTCGTAGTTTTTTAAAGCACGTATATAATGCAAAATATTGACAACCATTTCTTCACCATAAGTTTTAGCCACGTAATGCCAAAGTGAATAGCCGGCTGATTGTTGTTCTGCAATAGAAAGATTCAATAATTTATTGTAACGTCCACTTAAAATACCATCTCTAATCTCATTATCCATCTCCGTTGTCCATGATTTAGCAAAATAGGCACTCATTCCATCGGTAAACCAATAAGGGATTG
>JAQVNO010000012.1 GCA_028703095.1 Bacteroidales bacterium | reverse complement strand
ATGTTATGCTTAAAGTATATGATTATGAAAAACTTGAAGGAAACAGAAAACTTAACATTCCCGGTAGCGATGAAAACATTTTAGATTGCAAAGCCCGTTGTATTAAAAAAGATGGAACTATAATTGAATTGACCCAAAGCGATATGGTTGAAGTAGATGATGACGGCGATAAAGATAATTTTCTAATTCTTGATAAAGCCGAAACCGAAGATGTTCTGGAATTTTATTATATAATACGTAAATCTAGCATTATGGAAGATGGGAGTTATTATTTTCCGGGAAATTATCCTATAAAAAAAGCTGAGTTTACCATGATAATGCCGGATTATTTAAAATCTGAATTTACGTTGTATAATGGGTTGTCTGAAATCACAGATACTATTTTTGAGCAAAAAGAATTGCGTTATACTTACATTACTGCTGAAAATTTACCGAAAATCAGTGATCAAGAGATGTCGTTCTACGATGCTTATGAGCCACGTATAGAGTTTGTGCTTGCTTATAATTATAGCAGAGGAAAGATGCGACTGAATACCATAGGTTCAATTTCACAAAATTTATATACTATCATTGCCGAACCGGAAAAAGCGGAAATTAAACTTCTTAAGAAATTTGCATCCCAAATTCCGATTAATAAAAAAATGTCAACTTTAGAAAAAGTACAAGCAATTGAAAACTACGTTAAAAAAGAAATATTATTTATTAATTTCAATGCCAGTTTCTTTTCAGATTTAACATTTGGCTTGAAAAATAAAATGACCAATGTAATCGGATTTACAAAAATTTATTATTATTTACTCAATTATTATAAAATTGACAATCAAGTAGTATTTACAAATGATAAGACATACAAACGTTTTGATAAGTCTTTCAACGGTCCGAACTATTTGCGTGATGTAATGTTTTATATTCCCGAAATCAAACAGTATATAGCCCCAACTTTTAGAGCCTTGCGTGTTGGCTTAACCCCTTCAGTGCTTGCCGGTCAAGATGCTTTGTTTTTAGAGCCGGTAACAGTAGGTAATTTAACTTCTTTTGTTCCTATATTCAAATCGATACCTGTCTTAGATAAAAAATACAGCGGAGATTCAATTGATGTTCATGTCAGTGTTGATTTGAATAAAAAGATTCTCAGAGGTCATATAAAAAGAGTTATGACAGGATATTATGGATTTGGCTTGCAGTTTAATCTTCCCGATATGGAAGAAGAAGATAAAAATGAAGTAATAGATCATTACTTGGCATTGGGAAGTGAAAGTATAAGTTTGGATGCTGTTGAGATTGTAAATGCTACACCCGAAGACATATTTGCACATCCACTCGTTATGAATGCGGATATAATTGATTATTATTTAACGAAGTTTGAGGAAAATAAAATTACTGTAACCATTGGAGCCTTGATAGGGAAACAAAGCGAATTTAAACAAGAAAAACCTCGTTTACTTCCGGTGGAAAGAACCCATAAATCTCATTATTATCGTATTATTGTGTGTGATATCCCGGATGGTTATACGTGTGTTAATTATAATGATATTGCAGTGAAAGTAACCGATAAAGACGAACAAGCTGTTTTTTTGGTGAAGACTAAAAAAGAAGGAAATACCATCGTCATTGAATCGGAAGAGTTTTACGATTGCTTGTTCTATCCTGTTGAAGATTATGAAAGTTATCAAAAAGTTGTCAATGCCGCTGCAGCGTTTAACCATGCAGTATTAATATTTGAAAAACAATAACAAAGAGGATAATAATATGAAAAAAATATGTGTTTATTTGCCGTTTTTATTTTTTCTTTTAAGCGGTTTTTCGCAGACACCGGCAAAATATTGGATTCAGTTTACGGATAAGAATAAGAGTGAATATTCTGTTGATAGACCCAATGAATTTCTTTCGCCAAGAGCTGTTGAAAAAAGAAAGCGTTTTAATATTCCTGTAACCGAAGAGGATTTTCCTGTAAATAAACAGTATGTGCAAGAGGTATTATCTTTAGATACAACTATGATTTTGTTTACTTGTTCCAAATGGTTAAATGGAATTACAGTATATGCCGAGGAAGAAGAAATTTTAAATAAAATCAAAAACCTTCCATTTGTGGCATTTGCTGAAAGAACAATTTTATTGAAAGAAAAAGAAGTAATTTGTGATGAAATATTTTACTATAAATCAAAAGGAAATAACAATAATGTCATAGGGATGGATACAAATACACTATTTCCCTATGGCAAATCCACAAATCAGATTCGAATTAATAACATACATTGGTTGCATCGTTTGGGATATTCCGGTCAAGGAATACACATGATGATAATGGATGGGGGCTTTCATAATGTAGATTCAATACGCCATTTTGAAATTTTACTCAAAGAAAATCGTTTGTTAGGGGCTCGAAATTTTGTTGAACCTTGTGTCGATCCGATGCGTAAGCATAGTCACGGCACCTATGTGCTTTCATGTATTGCCTCCGAAGTGCCGGATGAGTTGATAGGTTCTGCTCCAAAAGTGTTGGTCTATTTGGCTCAAACAGAAGATAGCCGTTCTGAAAATAAAATTGAAGAAGATAATTGGGTAGCAGGAATTGAGTGGGCTGATAGTTTGGGTTGCGATGTTTTAAATTCATCCTTAGGCTATACTAAATTTGATGATCCCAATCAACCAAGGACGGCAGCTGATTTAAACGGGAAAGTAAGTAGGGCATCACAAGCGGCTGCCATCGCAGCAAGAAAAGGAATAATTGTTTGTAACAGTGCCGGAAATGCAGGTAATGATAAATGGAGATATATTGGCTGTCCTGCTGATGCAGAAGATATACTTGCAGTAGGTGGAATAAATGTGAAGGGCGAGAGAGCTGAATTTAGTTCTTATGGACCAACTTCCGATGGGCGGGTAAAACCCGATGCTTGTGCTGTGGGAAGAGCAACCTATGTAGCCAATCCTTTTGGTAAAACGTTGCATGCTGATGGTACTTCGTTTTCTTCTCCCATGTTGGCGGGCATGGTCAGTTGTTTGTGGCAAGCTTTTCCCGACAAATCAACCTATGAGATTATGAATGCTATTCGTCAAAGCGGACACCAGGCAGCAAAACCTGATAGTTCCTTGGGATATGGTATTGCGGATTTTTTTAAAGCGTATAACCTTCTTTTACAGCCTCCAATGACGTATGATGCAAGTGGAAATCCTATGTTTGAAATTCAATTTAATACGTTTGTGTATAACAATAAGCCGATTATAATCAAGATTAAATCCAAGGAGCGGAGCAAATGCACCCTTCAATTGAAATTACGAAACGGCGAATCAATGGAAGTTAAAGAGTACAAAATTCCCAAGGGAAAAAAAGTAATAAAAATAAAAGAACTCCCGTCATTAGGGGCTATGGATTACGGATTTGTTGATGTTTATCTGAAAGGGGATATTGTGAATTGTCATTATGTTTTAGGTATGGAAAAGGAAAAGAAAGAACTACAGGAGTAACAATACTTGCAAAAAAGATAACACAATGAACACTCTATGCTTATCGGTGTTATGATAAGTGTGAAATTACCTTTTAATTACTAATAAATAATTATGTACTCATTAATTGATAAGTTAACGAAAACCCACATACTTTCTAAAGAAGAATTTATTGATTTAATTACAAATAGAAATTCACTTATCAGTGATTATTTATTTTCAAAAGCAAGAGAAGTTAGAGAAAGTTATTATGGGAAAGATATTTATATTCGTGGATTAATAGAATTAACCAATTATTGTAAAAACGATTGTTATTATTGTGGCATTCGTAAAGCTAATAAAAATGTTATACGTTATAGATTAACTAAATCACAAATTTTAGATTGTTGTAAAGAAGGTTATACGCTTGGATTTCGGACATTTGTATTGCAAGGAGGAGATGATCCCTATTATAATGATGTTCGTATGGTGGATATAGTAAGTGGTATTAAAAAAAATCATCCCGATTGTGCCATAACGTTGTCTTTGGGTGAAAAATCATACGAAAGTTATCTAAAACTATATCAAGCAGGTGCTGATAGGTATTTGTTGCGGCATGAAACAGCTAATACACTTCATTATAAACAGCTACATCCTAAAAGTATGTCCGGTGAAGAACGTAAACAATGTTTATACGATTTGAAAAGTATCGGTTATCAGGTGGGTTCCGGATTTATGGTTGGTTCTCCTTTTCAAACCATCGAAAATCTTGTGGAAGACTTATTGTTTATTGCCGATTTACAACCTCAAATGGTTGGAATAGGACCCTTTATTTCACATCATGAGACTCCTTTTGCTGACGAAAAAGCCGGAACGCTTGAATTGACATTGTTTATGTTGGCAATTTTACGTCTGATACTCCCCAGCGCATTATTGCCATCTACTACGGCATTAGGTACTATAGATAAAGTGGGAAGAGAATATGGAATTTTAGCGGGAGCGAATGTAGTGATGCCCAATCTCTCGCCTTTAAGTGTTAGAGAGAAGTATATGATTTATGATAATAAAATAGCCACAGGCTTGGAAGCTTCAGAATATTTGCCAATGTTAAAACTTCATATGGAAAAAATAGGGTATACCATCAAAATAACACGAGGTGACTTTATTCCCATTAATAAATAAAAAAGTTGTCTTATGACAGCCTTTTTATTATTATTATTTAGCCTTAGACTTCTTTATAGGTTTTTCACTTTCTTTATTTGCATCATCGATTTCTTCAGTATCCTTGTTTTTGTCGTCTTTAACTTTTGTATTCTTTTTTTCCGGATATTGATAGACGCTTACATAATGAGAAGTGTTAAAAATAGGCTGTATGGTTTTAAGAATTTCTTCAGCAGTTATTTCATTTAATAATTGTTGATAAATTTTGTATTCGTTTAAAGGATCCCCATTGAAATATTGTTCGGAAATATAATTTTGCCAATACGAATTTTTTTCAAAATTAAGTTCTAAGGATTTTTTAATTTGTTCTTTCGCTTTATGCAGTTCTTCATTTGTAAATCCTTTACTTAGAGTTTTGTTGATAATGCTAAAAACAGTTTTGCTGATTTTTTTTGTTTTCTTTGGATCACAATTAATATAAATCATCATACTATATTCAGTTTCCGGATATTTGCTGTAATTAAATTGTAGAGTAGGAGAATAAGTGCCTCCCATTTTCTCACGAATTACTTCGTACAATTGCATGTCAAGTATTTCTTGAAAGATATCTAAACATAGATTTGTTTTAGTATTCCATTCATACTCATGGTTGAAAATAATTCCCATTGAACTTTTATTGTCAACGCCTACATAAATATTGATGTCTTGAGTTTCGTTAGGAAATCCGAAATATACATTTTTAAACATTTCTTTTTTATCTGCAACGGGAAGACTTCCAATGTATTTTTCAATCAGCGGTAACATTTCTTCTTTATTAATGTTTCCTACAAACGTAAAAATCAGATTTCCGGCATTATTGAATCTGTCTTTATAAACATCGAGTGCTTGTTTATAAGAAGCATTGTTTATAAGATCTTCATCGGGAACAACTTGAATTCGCGGGTCAAATTGGGTGCTGATTTTAATAAGTGTATCCAAAAAAACATACATTGGATTGGATGAAATAAATTTTATTTGATTGTTGGTTTCAGAAATAATAGCTTGAAATGCCGTTTCATCAAAACGGGGTGCATCATAATATAGATAAAGGAGTTGTAGCATGATTTCAAAATCTTTGGGAGTTGTGTTCCCATAGAATCCATTCCATAGTTCTCCTATAACAGGGGAAATACTAATGTTTTTTCCTTTTAATTTTTTTTGCAATGAAATATAATCGAAAGCGCCTAATCCTGAGCGCTCTACCAGTTCAGTAGCAAATAAAGTAGAGGGAAAGTCGTACAATCCAAACAAACTTGAACCTCCGGGGGCTTCGGCTTTCATTAGTATTTCATCATCTTTAAAATCAGTGGATTTTAAAATTACTTTGATGCCGTTTTCTAAAGTATATTCTGTAGCATCAATATCTGTTAATTCTTTTGATGATTGGATTTTAGATCCTGTTAATTCCTTATTAATGAGTGGTTCCGGTTTGTAGTTGTCAACATAAGGACTGACATTTTTATATTCACCTTTTTTAATAATGTTTTTTGCTTCGGGTTCCGTTAAAATATTCAATCCGTCTTTTTCAGGGCCTAAAATAACTACCACAAAGTTTTCTTCCGTAATCCATTGTTTTGCGAATGCACTGATTTCTTCAACTTTAATGTTTTCAATTATATTTTTAGCTTGTGTATATTCAATTTTAGCACCCATTATTGGGCTTTCATTCAAATAATGATTTATATAAGAACTTGCAAATGATGAAGACAATGTTTTTTCAGCTTCATTAGAAGCTTTTTCAAGGTTTGCCATTAACTCTTCTTTAGCACGTTCAAGCTCAGATTCAAGAAACCCATGTTGTTTGATGCGTTCTTCTTCTTTCATTAGGAGAAGTAGTGATTCTTTCATTTTGTTTTCTTTGGCGATAGCGTAGCCCGTATAAGCATCTACATTGCCGATAAATTTGCCATAGTAACTTCCGGCGCCGATAACAGGACAAGCGGGATCTTGTTGTAATTCATTAAAGCGTTCAGCTATCATCATATTGTATAAACGATGCATTAAGCTGGTACGGTAGTCTTGTAGGGTTTTAGGAGGAAAGCCTTTGTGTTTGCGAATCGTCATGATTTGACTGTGTGTAGCTTCTTTATCAGTTGCACGTGCGATTAGAATCTCTTTATTTTCTCCAATAGGATGCATGATTTTTTCAGGTGCATTGATTGGATTTTTAAGTTCTCCAAAGAGTTCTTTAATTTTAGCTTCTGCATAATCAATATCGATATCACCTACTACTATAATAGCTTGTAATTCTGGGCGATACCATGTTTTGTAAAAGTTACGTATGGTTTCATGTTTGAATGATTTAAGGTTTTCATAGGTGCCTATAGGTAAGCGTTTTGCATAAAGAGAGTTGGTGAAAACAACAGGAAACCATACATTGCGCATGCGTTCGTCTGCATTTTTTCCGGTTCTCCACTCTTCAATGATAACACCGCGTTCGGCATCAATATCTTTGCTTTCCATACTTAAATTGGCAGCCCAATCCATTAGAACCAAAAAGCCGGTATCTAATTGTCCCTTGTTTTCAGTTGGGACAGTTAACATATATACGGTTTCATCAAAACTGGTATATGCATTTATATCACCTCCGAAACGCATGCCGATAGATTGCATGTAATTTATTAATTCATTTTTCTTAAAATGTGTACTTCCGTTAAAAGCCATATGCTCTGTAAAATGAGCAAGTCCCACTTGTTCGTCGGTTTCTTGCATAGAACCGGCTTTTACTGCTAAACGTAATTCCACTCGATTTTCCGGTTTGGAATTTTTACGTATATAGTAAACTAATCCGTTTTCAAGTTTTCCGATTCTTACCCTAGGATCGTTAGGAATTTCTTTTTCCCAATTAATATCTGGTTGAGCATAACCGATACATATTAAAAAACAGCATATTACTGTTAACGATAGTTTGATTCTTGTCATATGTGTATTATTTAAAAAATGTTTAAATTTAGTTGTTGTTTAAATGTTAATAATGAAGGATTGGATTCATTCATTTTTTTGAATTTTTCATCCGGATCTATGATTTTGCTTTCAATTTTTTTGTTATGATCAATGTGTATTTCGTAAGAATATTTTACGTTAGTTTCGGCATAAATAATTTGTAAGAGGTTATTTATGTTGTCTTTGATTTCCTTTTCTGCAATGGAGTTGGCTACTTCAAACATTAATTTATTTTCATCTTTTATAAGCGGCACTTCTTCGTTTAGTAGCATACGAGCTGCAATGGCATTTGGGGTAGCTTTTTCTACATATTTCACCCAATTTTTAGTTAATAATTCTATAGCGTCTTTTGTTTCACACCTACATTCTTCAACTATATTTTCTTCATTATCTTCGGGTTCATCAGCATAATTTATTTCCTCTTTTTTTATAGGGTTTTCCGGAGGTTCAATCTTGGAATTAGTTTTTTGCGTGTTTCCTTTTTCATTTTCAAGAATATCTTTAATGGGAATTGTGGACATTCCGGAGGATTCTGTTTTTATTTGTCTTTTAAAAGTAGGAGAGGACTGTACTGAAAGTTCAGGATTTGAGTCGATTTGTTTAGGTTTTTGGATTGGTTGAGCATTTTGTTTATAGGATGTTGGAGCTTCATTCGTAGTCGTATTTGTTTGTAGTTTCGTCTTTTCGTTGCAAATAAGCATTAGGGATATTTCTATATGTAGACGTTTGTTGTTGGCTGTTTTATAAGTAGCATCACATCGGCTGAAAATTGATAGACAATTCAACATGAAGTTGGAGTCCAATTGTTTGGCTTGTTCAATGTATTGGTGTTTGATGTTTTCACCTGTTTCTAATAAACTAGTAACACCTAATTTACATGCCATCAGATTTCGAATGTGTTCACTAATGCTTTCCAGGAAAATTTGTCCGTCATATCCCTTATCAATTATGTCATTAAAATCAATTAACACTTCAGCGATATCACCTTCATGGAGTGCTTTTATAATTTTAAAAAAGTAATTAAAGTCTATAATATTTAAATTCTCAATGATATGTTCATATGTAATATTTCCTTCCGAGAAATTAACGGCTTGATCAAAAATAGATAACGCATCGCGTAGACTACCCTCTGCTTTTTGACTGATAATTTCAAGAGCAGCTTGTTCGAACAATACATTTTCTTGTTTGGCTACATATTCCAAATGTGAAACGATGTCATTGGTTTTAATTCTTTTAAAATCAAAAATTTGACATCTTGAAAGTATGGTTGGAATAATTTTATGCTTTTCGGTTGTTGCTAATATAAATTTAGCATACGGAGGAGGTTCTTCTAATGTTTTTAAAAAGGCATTAAACGCTTGAGCACTCAACATATGTACTTCGTCAATGATATATACTTTGTAAGTAGCTCCTTGCGGAAGTATGCGTACTTGTTCGACCAATGTTCGGATATCATCTACAGAATTATTTGAAGCTGCATCCAGCTCAAAGAAATTAAAAGAAGCAGATTGATTAAAGGAGATACAGGATTCACATTGGTTACAAGCTTCCCCTTCTTCGGTAAGATTATGACAGTTGATGGTTTTAGCTAAAATGCGTGCACAGGTTGTTTTACCTACACCTCTTGGTCCACAAAACAAAAATGCTTGAGCAACCTGATTTTGACGTACGGCATTTTTTAATGTAGTCGTTATAGCTGATTGTCCAACAATGGTTTTAAATGTTGAAGGGCGATATTTTCTTGCTGATACAATGAAATTTTCCATTTATTTTTTTCAATCTAATAATTGGCAAAAGTAATAAAAAAAAATGATAAAAAAATAAAAAACTATTAATTTCGTAAATAATAAGTGTAATGTTTTAACTGTTTTTCGAAACTTTAATGCTTGAAAAACAACGCTTTTCTTAAAATAAATAGCCGTTATATAAAATAACGTTTTCGCCCAAAATAATGTGGTTATCGAAGGAAGGCAACCGCAAGGGATAGGTCATACAGAAAATGGAAAAACCATTGGGAATATGGTTGATGCATATCAATCTATTGTTAAGGTGGAATATATAAGCATCGTAAAAATATTGAATTGTCAATCAATAAATGGAATATTATGGCAACGCAATTATTATGAACATATAACACGGAATGAAAAATCGCATGAACACAATTCGAAATATATTGGATATACAATCCGTGGAAATATTAAATTTTTGTTTTTTTAATGGTTTTACTTAATCTATATTACTTGATTTTAGCGTTATTTTTTTTGAATTTTCGTTTATTTTTACAATCTCAGTATTTTTTTTATTAGAAATGATTTATTTTTCAAGTTTTCATTGAAAAATAATTTATATTTGCAAAATAAAAATTAGAGTATAATGTCGGATTTAACCGTTAAGCATTTAATTATTGAATCGGCTACAAAATATTTTTCTAAATATGGCTTTCATAAAACCACTATGGATGAGATAGCCAAACATATACATAAAGCTAAAGGCAGTCTTTATTATTATTTTAGAAACAAAGAAGAGCTTTTTAATGAGGTGCTTAGGCATGAATTGAATAGTGTTAAGATAGAATTATTGAAAATAGTAAATAGTGATAAAGACTCTCTAATAATAATAAATGAGTATATTCTTACTCGTTTAAAATTATTACATAAAGCCGTAAACTATCACGAAACGCTAAAAGCTGATTTCTTTGATAAATACTACTTCGTTAAAGATGTTAGAGATGATTTTGCGGAATTTGAACGTAACCAAATTATTTTTGTTTTAAAAAAGGCGAAAAAGGAAGGGTATCTTTATGTTGATAACATAATCCCTTCTGTAAATATCATTATGATGCTGCTAAACAGCATAGAAATTCCTTTATTTCTTCAAAATAAATATGAAGAATATGAAAGTGTTTTAGATGAGCTTGTTTCAATGATAATTAACAGTTTAAAAGCTCAAAAATTGCCATAATTATTTTTTTTAAAAATAGTTTGACTAAAAAACAAAATAGGTCAAATAATTTTATTATCTTTGCATTGATTTTTAAAAAAAGATTTATTCAATTATTAATTATAACAATGAGACGATTTGCAGAATCAATAATTAAGCTAAAATGGCTAATAATTATTGTCGTAGTAGGATTGACCGCATTTTTTGCGTATCAGGCAAGAACATTAAAAATTGATGCAGACATATTGGGCTCTTTGCCTGATACAGATTCCGTTTCCATATTATATAAGAAAATGGGAACTCAGTTTGGGGGTAATGATATTGGGATGGTTATTTTGGAATCAGATAATATTTTTACAAAGAAAGTTTTATCGCATATACACCAAATAACAGATAGTATAAAGCTAATTGATGGAGTTTCGACAGTTACCAGTCTTACAAATATTATTGATATTAAAAATAGCGAATGGGGTATAGAAATAGGAAATCTGGTTGATGAATATAATTTACCTGATACGAAACAAAAATTAGACAGTTTAAGGAGCTATGTATTTTCAAAAGAAATGTACAAAGGCTCTATTGTTTCCGAAGATGGCACCGCAACACTTATTATGTTTACCCTACTTCCTGATGCCCACAAGGAAATGGTAGCGAGGGATGTTAAACAGAAAGTGCAGTCTATTGATTTGCCTGAAAAATTATATTTTGCTGGTATGCCAAACATGGTAAATGACTTGACAGATATAATCATAGGCGATATGATATGGCTTATTCCTATTGCTTTTATTGTAATTATTTTAGTATTATTACTTAGTTTTCGCTCCGTAAAAGGTGTTGTATTGCCATTGGTTGTTGCTGGGATTGCAGTAATATGGACGGTGGGCATCATCTCTTGGTTGGGGTACGAATTTAATTTGATTTCCAGCATTATACCAGTCATTTTACTTGCAATTGGCAGTGCGTACTCTATCCATGTTATAAACCGTATTAATCAAAGTATTGAAAACGACCCAAAACAAGTATTAATCAAGGCGATAACATACATAGCATTGCCTGTGTTTCTGGCCGCATTGACAACTGCCGTCGGATTTGTGTCTTTTATTTTTGGCTCTTACCTTACTATGATACGCGAATTTGGCATGTTTACGGCAATTGGTGTTTCAATTTCTCTACTATTATCATTAACCTTTGTCCCAGCTATTATTGCCGTATTTTCGTTTAACAAAAAAACACCTAAAATTAATAATGAGCGTATTAATAAAGCAAGTCATGAAAAAAAATCAATTCTTACTAAGTATCTGCTGAAACCTATCGTGAATCTTCTTATAAAACATCCGAAATACACTTTCGCTTTTTGGTTAGTAGTGATTGTATTAGGAATATGGGGGGCATTTTTAATTAAAACTAATTCAAATATTACGGAATATTTTAAGAAAGATAATCCTACCAGAGTTTCGGAAAATATTATGCAGAAGAAATTTGGTGGTTCAATGCCGGTATTTGTTTCTATTAAAGGAGATATGCAAAGTCCTGAAGTTTTAAAAGTAATGTATGAAACAGAAGTATACATGAAAAAATTTAAGGATATAACATTTGCTCAATCAATAGCTGATTTAGTGGCAGAAATGAATGATGTTATGGGCGAAGGGAAAAAAATACCAGACGAACGAGCTAAAATAGAGCAATTATGGTTTTTATTGGATGGACAAGATATTATGTCGCAACTTGTTAATGAAGACCTTGATGAGGGGATTATTCAGTCAAAATTTGCTTCTATAAATAGCTCAGCAACGGAAGAATTTGAGGAATATATGAATATATTTACGAAAGAGAATTCCACTGAAAATTGTAAAATTGAAGTAACTGGACTTCCACATATTTATAATCGCCTCAATAGCAATATAATTCGTAGCCAAGCAACTAGTTTACTATTGGCAGTGTGTTTGGTGCTTCTTATTGTTGGTTTTATGTTTAAATCATTTAAAAAAGGTCTTTATGCTACTATTCCAATTATTGCCACTATTATTTTCCTTTTTGGTTTTATGGGATTTACAGGAATTCCGCTTGATATAGTAACTGTTTTGGTTGGAAGTATTGCCCTTGGGATAGGCATTGACTATTCAATACATGTAATTACTCATTTTAATTATGCATTAAAGGAGAAAGGTGACGTTAATCAGGCAATTGAAGATACAATATTGGGAAGTGGGAATGCCGTAATTATTAATGTATTGTCGGTTTCAGCTGGATTTTTGGTGTTATTATTCTCACAAATAGTAATCCTTCAAAATTTTGGATTGTTAGTTTCTATAAGTATGATTAGTTCAGGTTTTGGCGCATTGACATTACTGCCAGCTGTATTGATTTTTGTAAATAGAAAAAAGAAAATCACAAGTAAGTAACTAAATATTAACTCAAAAAAATAAAAATAATATGAAAAAAATGACATTTTCACTTTTAGTAAGTTCAGTCCTCCTTCTGGCTGGAACTTACGTAAATGCACAGGATGCATCAACAATTCTAAAAAAAATGGATAATGTAATGTTTTCTTCCAAAGATATGGTAGGGAAACAGAAAGTTGTTTTAATTAGTAAAAATGGCAATAAGGAAACACGCGAAAGTACCATAAAACAAAAGGGTACCGAAAAACGTTTGATGCGTTTTACCTCTCCCGCTTCACAAGCTGGAATTTCTGTTTTATCACTTCCTAACGACGTGATGTATTTGTATTTGCCGGCTTTTGGCAAGGAAAGACGAATTGCCTCAAGCGCAAAAAATCAAAAATTTGCAGGCACTGATTTTTCATATGATGACATGGAGTCAAAATCATATTCAAATAAATATACTCCTAAATTATTAAAAATAGAAACAAATGTATTTGTCATTGAATTAACTCCAAAAGCGTCGTCAGATTATTCTAAGTTAATTATATACATTAATAAAGTTAACTTTTACCCCGAATTAATCGAATACTATGATAAAGGAGGGAAAAAAGTAAAAGAAGCAAAATACATTTTTAAAAAAGTTGGTAATTATTGGAGTGCAACAGAAATTCAAATGACAGATTTAAAAACCAATCACAAAACTAAAATGCAAATGTCGGAAGTAAAATACGATACAGGTTTAACAGATGATGAATTTAGTTTAAGAAAATTAAAAGATTAATTCAATCAAGCCATGTTATTACTAAAGAAACATATAAGCGTTTGTTCCCTATTTATATTAATGGGTTGTTCGTTCACTTTAGTCGCTCAAAACGTTGAAGTTAAAATTTCAAACATCCAATCAAATCAGGGGCAGATAATAATTGGTGTTTTTAAAGATAAAAATTCTTTTGAGAAAGAGAACCCATTTATGATAAAAATATTTGAAAAGACTGGTATGTTAAATGGCGAACTGACGGTGAGTTTTACTTTGGAGCCTGGAATTTATGGAATTTGTGTTCATGACGATAAAAATAATGACAATAAGATGAATTACAATTTTTTGGGAATACCCCTTGAAGGTTTTGGTTTTTCAAATTTTTATCATTCTGGTATATTTAAACCCTCTTTTAACGCATTCAAATTTACATTAGAAAAAGGGCAAACGCAAAAAATCATTTCAAAATTAAGGTATATATAAACCATGTAATTGTATCAAATATAAAAATATATTATTTATGAAAAAAACAACTTTGTTCTCAATTATTCTTCTGGTAGGTACTTTAATCGCCAGAGGGCAAGATACAATTGTATCGCAGGAGCTACAAGAGGAACCGAAATTTGTAATTTCAGGTGAATTCCTTACAGATGAGCGTTTTTTATTAAAAAAAGATAATGATTGGGTATGGAATGAAAACCGCCTGACTTTAAAACTTGATAAGAAAATTGAAAAAAAATCAAAATTTCATAGTGAAGTATGGTTGCGAAATATTGGACTTCCAAATATCGCAAAATCAAGCGACTTGTATAACAAAGGAATTATTGATCCTTACAATATTGAAATCAGGGAAGCTTATATTCAGGTTATAGGATTTCTGACAAAAAATTTGGATTTAAAAATAGGACGTCAGCGTATTACATGGGGCACCGCAGACAAGTTAAATCCAACAGACAATCTTAATCCGTATGACATGGAAGATATTTTGGATTTTGGTCGTCATCGTGCATCGGATGCTATTAATCTGAATTATTATATAAACAATAATTTTTCATTGCAAGGTGTTTTTATCCCATTTTTTCAGCCTGCTAATTTGCCTCTTGGAGTTTTTGCAAACGCTTTATATCCGACGATGGAATTGCCCAAAGGAATGACATTAAGAGGTTTATCAGATACCTTACTTATGTCGAAATATAATTTAGGTGAAAGTTCTACTGCGGGATTTAAATTTAAAGGTATGGTAAAAGGATTTGATTTTTCCTTAAGTTATATTTGGGGGCGGGATGGACTCCCTGTATCTACCCGAAATACTTTTATCCCTGTTGATACGTCTGGTGGGACTAATATAAATTCACAATTATCGTACACAAGAAATCATATCATAGGTGCCGACTTTTCAACAAGTGTTTTTGGTATTGGATTTTGGGGAGAAGCAGCAATGTTTTTACCCGAAAAAGATGTAATTATGACAAATGATTTATCCGCCTTTTATCCGATGTCTCCCGTACCTGTTACACAGGATTCAATCCTTTTAGAAAAAAACAAACCATATGTTAAATTTGTTGTTGGGGTCGATTATCTTTTTAGCGATGGATCTTATTTAAATTTACAATACCTACATGGTTTTATTCACGAGAAAGGGAGTGAAAACCTAAATGATTACTTCTTTTTGCAGTATGACAAAAGCTTTTTCAACGAAAGACTCAAAATTGTTCCTATTGGTGGCGCTTTTATAGTAACCGATTGGAAGGCAGTAAAAGATAACTATGCGATTGTTTATAATCCGCAAATTTTTTACAAAGCAACTGCTGATGTGGAAATAAACCTGTCATCAGTATTCTTTTTCGGCAAAGGGGACAATATGTTTGCTAATTTGAAAGATTACAATATGTTTATGCTTAACCTGAAATATAGTTTTTAGTGTTACCAATAGCATAATGTCAAGCATTTGTTATTTTCACCGCATAAACGATAAAACGGACAGTTACTAATATTTATTCTTTCTTCTTTTTGCAAAGTTGTGGTTTAACTATAGTTCTCTATCTTTAAACAGAGAGTAAAGCTTTGATGGGAAGAGTTTGGTAGGATGTATAAATTATCCCGAACAATGTATTGTTGCTATAGATAATAAATTATGATACAGTTAACTTATTATAATAATCCAAGGTCTAATTTAGCTTCATCGGATAGTTTATCCATATCCCATGGTGGATTAAACGTAATCTTAACGGTAACTTTATTTAATTCAGAAATTTGTTCTAAACTATTTTTGACGTTTAAAGGTAAACTTTCTGCTACCGGACAATTGGGGGATGTTAAGGTCATGATGATGGCAACCTCATTGTTTCCATAAAATGTTATATCGTAGACTAATCCCATGTCCCAGATGTTCACGGGAATTTCCGGGTCGTAAATTTGCTTTAAGGCTTTAATGATTTTTTCTCGTAATATTTCTCTACTTTTCACAGTGATTGCTTTTCTTTATTTTTGAAAGCCAAGGCATATAGTTTCATTTGTTTAATCATTGATACTAATCCGTTAGAACGGGTAGGAGATAAGTGATTTTTCAATCCTATTACATCAATATAATCCAATTTTGCTTGGAGTATTTCATCGGGAGTATGACCCGAAAGAACACGAATTAATAAATTTACAATTCCTTTAGTGATGATGGCGTCGCTATCGGCACTGAAGTGTATCAGTTCGTTTTGATATTCGGCATATAGCCAAACATTGGATTGACATCCGGAAATCAAATATGCGTCCGTTTTGTATGATTCATTGATTAAGGGTAATGTTTTCCCCAATTCAATGATGTAATTGTATTTGTCCATCCAATCTTCAAAATAGGAAAATTCTTCAATTATTTTTTTTTCAGATTCTTGTATTGACATTCTTAATTATTTTTATATGCATTAAAACGTAAAATATGATCGGCAATAACTAAAGCAGCCATTGCTTCAACGACAGGAATTACTCTCGGAACGACGCAAATGTCGTGCTTTCCGCCGGCTATATAAACAGCAGGATTACCTTTAATATCAATGCTTTCTTGGTCTTTCATTATGGAAGATATGGGTTTAAAAGCAACAGAAAAATAGATTACTTCTCCATTGCTGATACCGGCTTGTATGCCTCCGGAATGATTGGTTTTAGTATGAAATTCCTTTGTGAACAAATCGTTATGTTCGCGGCCATGCATGCTCGCAGAAGTAAATCCGGATCCAATTTCAAAACCCTTAGCCGCATTAATACTTAACATTGCTTTGCCTAAATCGGCATGTAATTTATCAAAAACAGGCTCTCCTATACCTATAGGTGTGTTTCTAATTACACAACTTACTTGGGCTCCAATGGTATCTTTATTTTTTTTTGCTGATTCTAAAACTTCAAGCATTTTTACATAGCTTTCGTTATCCGGACAATGTAAAGGATTGGAAGAGATAGTCTCCCCATAAAATAAGTTTTTTTTATTTGTTTGAATTTGCCCGATTTGAGTAGTATATGCTTTAATTGTTATATTGTATTGTTGAAGATACATCATGGCAAAGCAGCCTCCGATTACCCGAACGATGGTTTCACGAGCGGATGCTCTTCCACTTCCTTTATAATCGTATATTCCGTATTTTTTCCAATACGTAAAATAGCCGTGAGAAGGTTTTAAGACATTTTTGTTTTTGTTGTAAGCAGTAGATGATGTTTCTTGATTTTTTATTAAAAAAGCAATGGGTGTTCCGGTAGTTTTACCATTCATAATGCCCGAAATAAATTGGACTTCATCATTTTCCTTGCGTTGAGAGGCATAGGCAAATATAGAAGTTTGACGAGCTTTGATTGCGTTGTTTATTAATGCAAAATCAATATCCATATTGGGAGGACATCCTTCAATCACTCCTCCAACAAAACTTCCGTATGATTCACCAAAAGAAGTTAAACGAAAACTGTTTCCAAAAGTATTGCCCGACATGCTAACCTATTGTTAAGATGTATCGCCAATGACGATAATTTAAAACTAATATATGGCGGATTTGTATATATCAAATAGTAGTTAAAATATTAATCTAAATTTAATATTTTAGTTGATTCTTCTGCTATTTCATTGTCAACTAGGATGCGACCACAAAACTCACAAACAATGATTTTTTTATGCATTCTAATATCTAATTGGCGTTGAGGTGAGATTTTACTGAAACAACCACCACAAGCATCACGTTCAATTTTTACGACTGCTAAGCCGTTTCTCATATTGTTTCTAATGCGAGAAAATGCATTTAATAGCCGAGATTCAATGTTTTGTTCGAATTCTTTTGTTTTTTCCAACATAATGATTTCATCTTTTTCTGTTTCGGCTATGATATTGTCAAGTTCACTTTTTTTGACAGATAGTTCGTTGTTTAATAAATTCAATTCATTCTGCAATGTGGCTGTTTCTTCTTTCTTTTCGACTATTTTAGCATTGAATTCTTTTATTCTTTTTTCACATAATTGAACTTCCAGATTTTGATATTCAATTTCTTTGTTCAAAGCATCGTATTCACGATTGTTTTTAACATTGTCTAATTGCTCTTTATATTTAACAACCATCATATTAGATCGTTTCATTAGAGCGATTTTCTCTTCGATTTCTATATTTAAATCATTGATAGCATCCTGAAACTTTTCTATACGTGTTTGAATACCGGAGCAAGCATCTTCTAAATCTCTCACTTCAAGTGGCAATTCACCTCTTATTATTCTTATTTTATCAATTTTAGAATAAATAAGCTGTAATTTATACAAAGCTAATAAACTATCCTCAACGGTTTTTTTTATTAAAAGTTCAGTATCTTGATTTGAGGTGTCGATATGATTGTTCTGGAGTGAAATGTTTTCCATTTTAGTATAATTTTTATATTAAATTATTATAATTCTATTAATTTATAAAATATTTATCTGATTAATTATTTATTTTTTAGGTGCATTTGAATTACATTCATTTAAAAATCAATATAATATTATAAATAATAAATCGGATTAGTTTCTGATTTTGAAACTGCAAATGTACTAAATTTTTTAATTAGTTTGTCATATAAATAATGTTTTATTTCAATTTCACTTTCATAATGTCCGATAGCGATTATTAGTATATCATCGCCATAGTTAATAAAGTCATGATAATTGATTTCTCCTGTAATAAAAACGTTGGCTTTTTGAGCGATTGCATCTTGTATTAAAAAAGCACCGCTTCCACCGCAAAACGCTACAGTTTTGATTTTTTTTTCGGAAATCTTACTATGTTTTAATTGAGTAAGCTTAATTTCTTCTTTTAAATAGTTTAAAAAATCATGAGCATGCATTTCAACCGAAAGTGTGCCAATGATACCGGAGCCGACTTGTGGATGTGAGTTTTCTAAAAGATATATATCGTAAGCGACTTCTTCATAGGGATGTGTTTTTAGTAATGTGGATATAATTTGTTTTTCTAAATAATCGGGAAAAGTGATTTCAATGCGTGTTTCATTTTCAGCATGTATTTCATTTTTTTTTCCGACAAAAGGATTTGCTTTATCATTGGCTTTGAATGTCCCTATCCCATTTGCATTAAAACTACAGCAATCATAATTGCTTATATGTCCACCCCCGGCTTCAAATATGGCATTGCGTACTTTTTCAGCATACGAAAGCGGGACATAGGTAATTAATTTGCGCAAAATTTGATTTTTAGGATGTAGAATATGCAAATTGTTTAATGCCAATTTTTTACAAAAACAGTAATTTACACCTTCATACACATTATCTAAATTGGTATGCATAGCGTATATAGTAATGTCGTGTTTGATAGCTTGAATCAATAGTTTATCAACCAATGATTTTCCGGTAATGGATTTTAAACTTTTGAATATCAACGGATGATGCGAAACAATAAAGTTTGCCCCCACTGAAATAGCTTCGCTAAGTGTATTTTCTGTTATATCCAGGCAAATTAATCCTTTTTGTAAAATATGATTTACATTGCCGACAATAAGACCTGAATTATCGTAGTTTTCTTGATAGGATGGGGGTGCAATGTGTTCTAAAAAGTCAATGACATCTGATATCTTCATTTTTAATTAAAATATATAAATAAAATATTTTTTATTATTTTTCAAAAGTATAAAAAAAAATGTTAATTTAGCCTTTTAAATATAAATTGTAGTTAAAATTATATATATTTTTTAATTATAATTTAATGAGAGTGTTATAAATGATAAGAAGATTATTGTCTTTTCCTATTTCCGTTGTTTGGGCATTAATAATGTCCAATAGACGTAATTTTTATAACAGTAATTCTGAAAAAAGAAGAGTAAAATTTAATAAACCGGTTATTAGTGTTGGTAATTTGTGCATGGGCGGTTCAGGTAAGACACCTCATATTGAATATTTAGTTCGTTTGTTAGGGGGTAATTATCAATTAGCAGTTCTTAGCCGCGGGTATGGAAGATTTACGAAAGGGTTTTTATTTGCAGATTCAACATCTACAAGCAAAACGATTGGAGATGAACCATTGTTATATTATAAAAAATATTCTCATATTGCAGTTTCTGTGTGTGAAAATAGGGTAGAAGGCTTAAAGACAATTTGGGAAAAATTACCTGAAATAAAAGCAGTTTTATTGGACGATGCACATCAACATTTATCACTTAAGCCTGGATTAAGCATTTTATTAACAGATTATTATCATTTATATCCCGATGATTTTGTTTTTCCCTCAGGTAATTTACGTGAACCTGCTAGTGCAGCTAAAGAAGCAGATATTATTGTGATAACAAAATCACCTACGGTTATATCACCTATCGATGAAAGAGTTATTTTAGATAAAATTAAACCATTGGCTCATCAAAAAGTGTGTTTTTCATTTTTGCGTTATGGAAATTTAATTCCTTTAACAAGTGTAGCAAACACTCAAATGGAAGAGCCTAAAAGTGTAGTGGTTTTTACGGGGATATATAATTCATATCCTTTAATTACTCATTTAAAAGAAAAATATAAAGATATTCAAATTTATACTTGTCGGGATCATCATAAGTTTACAATTGCAGATATAGAAAAGGTAAAATATTTATTAAGCCGTTCTATATCACACCATAAAGCGATAATTACAACCGAAAAAGATGCGACAAGGTTACTAGACCCTTCCTTAAAGGATATGATACAAATGCTACCTATTTATTATATTCCTATTGTTGTTGATTTCCATCAAAAATATAAAGAAGATTTTAATAATCAAATATTAGAATATGTTGAAAGTTATAAATGAAACAGCTGCTTTTATAAATAGTAGGATTAAAGATCATCCAAAAGTTGGAATTGTTTTAGGAAGTGGGTTGAATAATGTAGCCAATGAAATGTTGGTAAATGTATCAATTCCTTATGCAAAAATTCCAAATTTTCCAATTTCAACAGTAGTGGGACATAAAGGGATGTTGTTATTTGGTAAATTGAATGGAATAAGTGTCATGGCAATGCAAGGGAGGTTTCATTTCTACGAAGGCTATGATATGAAACAAATAACATTTCCTATACGCATCATGAAGGCATTGGGAGTTGAAACATTGGTACTATCCAATGCTGCAGGAGGGATGAATCCTTCGTATAACTTAGGAGATATTATTCTTGTAGAAGATCATATTAATTTTTTCCCCGATAATCCTCTGCGGGGGAAAAATAACGATTCTTTAGGACCACGTTTCCCCGATATGAGTGAAGTATACGATAAACAAATAATTTTAAAAGCTGAAGAGATAGCTCATAAACATAAAATACAATTAAAAAAAGGAGTGTATTTGGGTGTATCAGGACCCACTTTCGAAACCCCTTCCGAATATAGAATGTTTTATCGTATGGGAGGCGATTGTGTGGGGATGTCTACTGTTCCTGAAGCGATTGTAGCGCATCATTCAGAAATGAAATGTGTTTGTTTTTCTGTAATAACAGATGTGTGGAGAGAGAATAATCTGCAAAAAGTTACTCATGAAGAAGTATTGGAACAAGCTTTAAAAGCGGAACCGATATTGACAAAATTATTAAAAGAATTGGTTTTGGTTTTATAATATAAGGACTATGTTATTTTCTGATGTTTTTGTGAACGAAGTTGTGAAAAATAAATTGATTAATACAGTTATTAATCAAAGAGTCAGTCATACACAACTTTTCCTTGGTACGGAAGGATCCCATACACTGGCATTGGCAATAGCATATGCACAATATATTAATTGTAAAAACAGAACGATTACCGATGCTTGTGGTGTTTGTGAATCCTGTGTTAAGTACAAGCATTTAGCTCATCCGGATTTGCATTTTTATTTCCCTACTGCAACGAATAATACGGTGAAGGATAAGCCCATGAGTTCGGATTTTTATGATGAATGGAGAGAAATGCTAACTTCTTCTCACATGCTTTTTACAGAAAATGACTGGTACCAAAAATTGGAGTTAGAATCTAAACAAGCTTTTATAAATGTTAGAGACGTTGAAGATATTATCTATAAAGCGTCCATGAAGCCTTATGAATCAGAATATAAAGTCTTTATCATTTGGATGGTCGACAAATTACGTCATGAGGGGGCTCCTAAATTGTTAAAAACTTTAGAAGAACCTGATGGTAAAACTCTATTTATATTGATAACTGAAAATCAAGAAAAAATTATTGATACAATTTTATCTCGTGCTCAACTTGTAAAAGTGAATAAATTAAACACTGACGAAATTATGGCTACATTAATGGAAAAATTTGCGTCCGATAGAGATACTGCCAGAAAGATAGCTTTTGCTTCCGATAACAACCTAATCGAAGCGTTTCGTTTACATAAAAATGAAAATAACGAAAATGAAGATTTAAAGCTTTTTGTTCAAATGATGAGAATATCTTTCCTGTTATCTTCAAATCATACGTTTGATTTTAATATGGTAACTGACTTTATCAGTGATATTGAAAAATTAGGTCGCGAAAGACAAAAGAGTTTTCTTAAATATGCCATTACCTTTGTTCGTAAATGTATTTTTTGGGATTACGAATTGGAACATATTGTTACTTATACACCGGAGGAAAAAGATTGGATAATAAAGTTTAAACCTTATATTGACCGACACAATGGTCCTTTTTATTATAAGTATTTTAATGAATCAATCAAACATATTCAAACAAACGCAAGTGCTAAAATCTTATTTACTGATTTATTATTCCAAATTGTAACTAGATTTTCAAAAAAAGTTAAATCTGCATAAATATATAAACATGAAGAAATGTAATTTAAAAAAAGTTTTTTTATTCTTAATAATAGCAATACATTTCAATACTATTAATGCCAATAATTATGATTTACACTTACATAATTATGTCTCTTCCATAAATAATCAGATGTTTTTATTGGGATACAATGTGGGATTTCCATTAATTGATAAACATTTTTCTATTAATCCTTGTGAATTGTATTTCGGAATGGTTTCTAAAGTCGGATTTTATGTAAAAGTAAAATCGAATTTTAATTTTAAAACAGCATATAAGAGCGCTTTACAATTTAATAGTGATTTTAAAGATATTGAAGAAATTAAATTTCAACGACATGCGGCTTTACTAGGGGTTTATTTAAAAGTAATGGATCCTGCATATTTATATTTCGGCATAGGTTACGGTTATAGAAAGCAATTAATTAATGCAATATGTTTGAATGAAAATAGAGAGTCTTACACTGAAAAATATTATTTTAATCGCTATAATTCTGTAGAATTAGAAGCCGGTCTTACAGTCAATATACAAATGATTACAGTATCTTGTGGGGCTGCTATGCTTCCTATGGGAAATAAAACCCCTTATTTTGAAATAAGTGCTGGTGTTGGTGTAGCATTGCCTGCAGCGAGATTCTGACATAAAACTTTTGATTATGAAATATATATATCTAATAATTTGCGTTTTTTTAGTATCAGTTTCGGAGACGTCTTGTATTAAAGATTTTCAAAATGTAACCATTTATCCTTACGAAATAGGTGATTTTTATTCGGAAGAAGGCGTTATGGGAGTTGTTTTTCAAGCGTCTGATGACGGAGCACACGGGAAAATACTTTCTTTAAATGAATTTCAATGTGCATGGGGCGATACTTTACTTATGCAAACAAACGATACCTTAAATGGAAACGAAAACATGAAAATTATAAAACAAATAAATCAATGGAAAGAAAAATTTCCTGCCTTTTTCTGGTGTGATTCTAAAAATATTGATGGAATAAACGGTTGGTATATGCCCGCTAAAAACGAATTACAAGAGATTATTGTAAATAGAGAAAAAATTAATGAAACATTGGAAAGTATAGGAGCTGAATCATTATTCGGGAAAAACTATTGGTCTTCAACAGAATATAGTCAATTTGAAGTGTATCATGCAGATTTTATTATAGGAGAAATGAGTTTTTACGCCGTTAAGTTAAGCGTTAATTCTTTGTATGTGAGAGCGGTAAAAGAATTTTAAAAAAAAAAGATTATTTTTCTTGTTTTTTTTGTATTTATTAATAAAATAAGATATTTTTGCAAAATAAATAAAATAGTATCAAAATAAAAAAAAAAAATGAAAAAGTACATTATTTTAACATCAGTTTTAATTTTATCCGTAGTATTAATTACATCCTGCGATAAAGAAGGGATGTATAAGCCCGGACAAAAAATCAGTAAAATTTACTATCAATACAGTGCTGAAGGTGAAACCTCCGGTAAGATGATTGACCAAATTTGGACATGGGAAGGAGGCAAGCTTGTAAAAATCAACTATATCCAAGAAGGCGAAAGTGCGGTAATGGAGTACGATGGAAATCAATTGATAGGCGTTATCGGAGAGTATTATTATATGTCATTTGTTTATAAAACTTCCTTATTAGGCGGTAAAAAGGAATTAGAAAAAATGGAATATTATGATGGTGGAGAACTCGCATTTACGGCTAACTTTACATACGATGGTAATAAAATTACAAAAATAAGTATAGTGGCAGAATATGATGAATATGACTATGACTATGCATCTGAAAAAACGATTAAAAATTCAAACTCATTTGCACGTATTATGCGTCTTTTTCTATCTGAACCTATAGTAAAAAGAATAACCGAAAATATTCAAAAAAGTAAAGCTGTAATACAAACCTATGATTTAACATACGATGGAAATAACATTATATCCATTATATATAATACAGGGGAATCTTTCTATAATCTATCTTATACCTATGACGATAAGAAGAATCCTTTTTACGATGCTTTGTTTGTTTCAGGAGATAATCCGGTTTTAGCTTTATCGGAAAATAATATTCAATCTGAAGCAGTGTCATCAAGTGGTTATTCCTCTATTCAAAATTACACCTATGTGTATGAGGGTAATTGGCCAACACAGCAAACATATATTTATGAAGATGAATATTATACATATACTATAACTACTTTTTACGAATATGAATAATAAAAAAAGAAAGGAGTTTTTTAAGACTCCTTTCTTTTTGTTTATTAAAAAATTAGAGAAATATTAGAATGTTAGTAAAAAAAAATATATATTTGCAAATTATTAATAATTAAAAAAATTATCAACTTAAAATTAAAAAAAAATGAAAAAGTATCTTATTTTAACAGCAGCATCCGTGCTCTTACTTATGTTTGTCACATCATGTGATAAAGACGGGGTTTACAATCCTAAAGAAAAAATCAGTAAAATTTATTACGACCAAGAAGGCTCAAAAGTGCTTTCCGAATCATGGACATGGGATAAAAATTTGCTTACCAAGGTAGCTTATGGAACATCGCAAGATGAATATCAATTATTTGAATACGACAAAAAACAAGTTGTAAAAATTACGGATTATTATTTCGGCGTTGATCATGGGTATGTTTCTTTTATTTATGACAAAGCATCTTTGTCAAAGGTTGAAGCATATAATAAAGACAACGAATTAACCGAAAGCATCGAAGTAGTTCATGACGGAAAAAAAATCATAAAATTAATAATGACTAGTTATGAGCAAGACTATGAAACGCTAAAGAGTGTTTCTCACCAAAGGTTATTGTCCCGTGCCTTACGTTTATTTGTATCAAAACCATTACTTGATAAGATGATGGAAAGAATTCATAAAAGCACAACCTATGTGTCAACCATAGAATTTACATATGATGGAGACAATGTAATTAGCGAAAAACTAATTGATGAAGATGTTTCATATTCAACTGCTTATACTTATGATGCAAATATTAACCCATTTTACGATGGTTTATTTAGTAGTGAAAACGCAATGGCTTTATCAGTAAATAATCCATTATCAGGAACTTTAACCGCAACAATAGCAGGGCAGTCATTTAGTTCAACAGTTACTTATTCTTATGTGTATGATGGCAAATGGCCTACAGAACAAAAAACAACACAAACCTTCATGGGACAAGAATTTTCTTCAACGACGTATTATGAATATTTAGATTAAGAAGGAAGATATACTAATAAAAAAAGGAGCATTATTGCTCCTTTTTTTATTGATTATAAACATAAAACTAATGTTATTTTTTAATTAAATCGACAATGGCTTTAAATGCCTCCGGATGATTCATTGCAAGGTCGGCAAGAGCTTTTCGGTTTAATTCGATTTCTTTTTTATGGAGTAGTCCCATAAAAGATGAATACGACATTCCGTATTCTCTTACACCTGCATTAATACGTGTTATCCATAAACTTCTGAAATTACGTTTTTTCTGTTTCCTGTCGCGATATGCATATTGTTGGCCTTTTTCCCATGTGTTCTTGGCAACAGTCCATACATTTTTACGTTTTCCGAAGTATCCTCTGGTTAATTTGAGGAGTTTTTTTCTTCTTTCTCTTGATGCTACATGATTTACTGATCTTGGCATGTTTATTTTCCTTTCTTTTTTTTACGTCAGCGTCGATCTATCATCGAACTTATTGTGCTGAGGGTAAATTAATACTTTATTGAATTAACAATTTAACATTTGCTTTACAGCTTTTGTATTTGTTTTGTCTACAATGGTAACGTATCCTAAATTACGTTTACGTTTGGTAGATTTTTTAGTCAAAATATGACTTTTGTAGGCATGTCTTCTTTTAATTTTGCCGGTACCTGTAAAAGAAAATCTTTTTTTTGCACTGGCTTTTGTCTTTACTTTTGGCATTTTGCTTAATTTAATGGTTATTTATAGTGTTTACAATCAATTTCTTATTTCTTAGGAGAAAGAATCAATATCATTCTTTTGCCTTCTAACTTAGGCATTTGGTCGGGTTTCCCAACTTCTTCGCATGCTTTGGCGAATCGCATCAACATCTCTTCACCTTGCTCTTTGTACATGATGGAACGACCTTTAAAAAACACATCCACTTTTACTTTGTTCCCTTCTTCAAGAAATCCAATAGCATGCTTTACTTTAAAATTGAAATCATGATCATCAGTGTTTGGTCCTAATCGAATTTCTTTAATGGTAACTTTGGCTGTTTTAGCTTTAATGTCTTTTTGTTTTTTCTTTAAATTATACAGAAATTTTTGATAATCCATTATTTTACAAACCGGAGGATTTGTCTGTGGCGAAATTTCCACTAAATCTAAATCAAGTTGATTTGCTAATTCTAATGCTTCTTTTAATGAAACTATTTTGGATTCTCCATTTTCAATGATAATTCGAACAACCAATGAGGTTATTTCTTTGTTGATTTTATGAGGTTGTTCTTTTTTATGAAAGCTTCTATGCCCCCTCATTCCGGATCTATTAAAGTTCGCAGCTATAGTATGTGTCTCCTATCTTTAGTTAAACAATTTTATGTAAAAATTTTAGCTTGCAAAAATACTAAAAATATTATTATGTTTCTTACATTTGACAAAAATATTCTCAGTTTTCTTTGATATAATATATAATGGTAAATATAAGATAAACAAAATGATATAATTTTGCTTAATAAGATGTAAAAAAAAAATACTTTTTTCTTGTTTATATTTGCTTGAAAAAATAGAATATTTACTACTTTGTAACGAAATTAATGAGAGGTATGTTAAAATTTTGTACTTTTGCAAATGAAATAAAAGACAATTACATGCTAAGTTATAAAGAGAAATTAAAAAATATTACAACATTCATTTTTGATTTTGATGGAGTTTTAAGTGATGGTAAGGTATGGGTAGCAAGCAACGGAGATCAAATTAGAAATACGAATGTGAAAGATGGTTACGCTATTCAATATGCATTAAAACAAGGTTATAGAGTTTGTGTTATTTCAGGTGGCTATTCCGAAGGCATGAAAAAACGCTATAATATATTTGAAGGAATGGATATTTTTCTAAAAGTATCCGATAAGGTTACAGTGTATAATGAATATTTGGAAACAAACAAATTAAAAAATAAAGAAGTTTTGTTTATGGGTGATGACATTCCTGATTATGAAGTAATGAAATTAGTGGGTGTAAAAGCATGTCCTCAGGATGCTGCTATAGAAATTCAAACTATTTCGGACTACATTTCTTCATTTAAGGGAGGGGAAGGCTGTGTGAGAGATGTGATTGAACATACCATGCGTTTGCAAGGTAATTGGTTTCGTAATGGGGCAAGTATTTGGTAACATGAAGGATAAGTATATTTTATGTGTTATTTTCAGTATAATTATTTTTTTTTATGCTTGTAACAATTCGGAAAATAAAGAAAATAGAACTGTTTTTCGCTACAATGAATCGGCAGGGATTACCTCATTAGACCCTGCTTTTGCTAAAGATCAGGCAAATATCTGGGCGTGTAACCAATTGTATAATGGATTAGTGCAGATAGACAGTCAATTAAGGATTCGTCCTTGTCTTGCAAAATCATGGACTATTTCAGAAGACGGGAAAACCTATACTTTTTATTTAAGGGATGATGTATATTTTCATAATACTGATTTTTTTACTTTTCCCGAAAGTAAACGAAAAATGCTTGCTTCCGATGTGGTGTATAGCTTTAAGCGTATAGTTGATAAAAAAGTTGCATCTCCGGGAACTTGGATATTTAATATGGTGGACACCAATGATCAAGGAGAATATGCATTTTTTGATTTAAATGATACTACTTTTGTGTTACGTCTAACAGAAAGTTTTCCTCCTCTTCTTGGATTATTGAGTATGCAATATTGTTCCGTTGTACCATATGAAGTAGTTGAAAAATATCAAAAAGATTTTCGTAAATATCCGGTAGGTACAGGACCTTTTATGTTTAAAACATGGAAAGAAGGCTTAAAATTGGTAATGCTTAAAAATCCGAATTATTTTGAATATGAAGGAAACAATCGACTTCCTTATCTAGATGCAATTTCGGTTTCTTTTATTATTGATAAACAGTCTGTATTCATGGAATTTGTAAAAGGAAACCTTGACTTTATGTCCGGATTGGATGCTTCTTATAAAGATGAATTGTTAACAAAAGATGGTCGTTTGAATCCTGTTTATAACAAACATATGTACATGCTTACGATGCCTTACTTAAATACAGAGTATTTAGGTTTTTTAATGGATAAAAATCAAGAAAACGCAAAAAACAATCCCCTTTTAATCAAAGAAATACGACAAGCATTAAACTATGGTTTTGATAGAAAAAAAATGTTGCGTTTCCTCAGAAGCAATATTGGGAAACCTGGATGTTATGGCATGATACCCTATGATTTACCTCCATTCGATACCAATAACACCTATGGATATGTGTATAATCCGGAGAAAGCGCGTGCTTTAATGGCGGCTGCCGGTTATCCCAACGGCATAGGGTTGCCGATAATTACAATTTCTGTCTCGGAAAGCTATATGGATATAGTACAATATATGGCGTATGAATTGGAACAAATAGGCTTTAAAATTAAGATTTCTAAGTTACAGTCAGGAACACAACGTCAGATGATTGCTAAATCGGAATTACCTTTTTTCAGAGGTTCATGGATTGCTGATTATCCGGATGCTGAGAATTATATGTCGCTATTCTATTCTAAAAATTTTTGTCCACAGGGACCTAATTATACACATTATATTAATCCTCAGTTTGATAAATGGTATGAACAATCACAACGGACGATCAATGATAGTGTACGTATGGATTTGTATCGAAAAATGGATAAATTAGTGATGGAAGATGCTCCCGTTATTGTTTTGTATTACGATCAAGTATTGCGATTTGTGAGAAATGAGGTAGAAAACATGGAAAATAATGCAATGAATTTATTGGTGCTAAAACGGGTAAAAAAGAAGAACTAATATTTTTGTAAAACAAAAATAGCCGGTTTTTTGTGTAGTTCCGGAAGTGTGCTTCGATTCCATTCTCCAATGGTTTGTGTTTTAATACATTCATCCGGCATTGTCAGATTAACGGCGATACAGAGAAAAGTAGAGGGGGAGCATGTTTTTAATAAACAATCCAACATCTGCATATTGCGATAAGGTGTTTCCATGAATATTTGTGCTTGTCTGTGTTTTTCCGAAAGAAGTTCTAATGTGTGAAGTTTACTTGCCAATGCATGTTTTTCTGTTGGCAAATAACCGTGAAAAGCAAAATTTTGTCCGGATAGTCCGGATGCCATTAATGCCATAAAAATGGAAGAAGGTCCAATTAATGGCATGACTCTTATTCCCTTTTGTTGTGCTGCTAAGACAATGGCAGCTCCCGGGTCGGCGATGCAAGGTAATCCGGCTTCGGAAAGCAAGCCCATGTCATGACCGGAAAGTATGGGAAAGAGCATTTCTTCAGCGTTGATTTGGGTTGTATGCTCGTTGAGTATTTGAAAATTAGTGTTGTCAATTGGAAATTCCGGGTCTAGCCTACGCAAAAATCGACGGGCACTACGTAACTCTTCTACTATAAAAAATGATAAACTTTGAATGATCGAAATATTAAAAGCAGGGATACACCGGTTGATGTCTTTGCTGCCTATAAAAGTAGGAATGAGGAAAAGTTTACCGTAAGTATGTGCCGTCATAGCATTATAAACCTAATTCTTTTTTTACCCATTCATAGCCGTTTTGTTCCAATTTTATGGCAAGGTCTTTATCTCCACTCATGGCGATTTTTCCTTCGTATAAAATATGGACAAAATCAGGCACAATATAATCTAATAAACGTTGGTAATGTGTAATGACTAACATTCCGTTTTTTTCGCTGTGCAGTTTATTTACCCCGGTAGCTACAATGCGTAAGGCATCAATATCCAAACCGGAATCGGTTTCATCCAATATGGCTAATTCAGGTTCAAGCATTGCCATTTGAAAGATTTCGTTTCGTTTTTTTTCTCCACCTGAAAACCCTTCGTTAACCGATCGATTTGAAAGTTTAGCCGTCATTTCTACCACTTTCTTTTTATCTTCCATAAACGCTAAAAATTCAGCTCCCGATAAAGGTTCCTGATGGCGGTATTTTCGAATTTCATTGATGGCGGTACGCATAAAATTTGTCATGCTGACACCTTGTATTTCTATTGGATATTGGAAACCTAAAAAGATACCTTCTCTGGCTCTGTCTTCGATAGAAAGATCGAAAATATTTTTATCTTTGTAGATAATTTCTCCTTGTGTTACTTCAAATACATCTCTTCCGGCTATAACAGCTGCCAATGTACTCTTCCCATTTCCATTCGGACCCATCAAGGCATGTATTTCTCCTTTATTAATGATTAAATTAACCCCTTTTAAGATTTCTCTTCCGTTGATGGATACGTGTAAATTTTTAATTTCCAGTAATGCGCTCATGCTTATTTCAGAATATTTTTTAGAGTGCAAAAGTACATGATTTTTTAATTAAAACCTATTTTTTTTACCACGAGGGGAGAAATGCCCCCTCAATGTGTTTTATGTCGACAATATCAGCCGATTGCAATATTGACAGTATGTCAAATCGTACTTCTTTTTCACAGTTTTTAAAATTCATGTATGCGTTGGCAGCTCGAATTATGTTTTTTTGCTGTTGGCGTGAAACAAACTCTTCCGGATTTCCGCATGCATTCGATGCTCTTGTTTTAACTTCGCAAAATATTATGTATGTGTTGTTCTCGGCTATGATATCTATTTCTAAATGACCAAAATGCCAATTGCAATCGCGTATGCTGTACCCTTTTTCAATCAGGTAATCTTTAGCAATACTTTCACCTTTATTGCCGGTTTCTTTATTGTTTGTCATATGTACTTTATTTAAATTTTATTTTGCAAAAATATCATTTTATTTCTTTCGGAGAAAATAAATAATAAATATATAGATCACTCCTATGGGAATCAAAAGTAGAAAGTTACAAATTGAAAGCAAATTACGAATTAAAAATTACGATTGTTGATGTGGTAATGTGATGATGTGATGATGAAACCGCAAAGGGCGCAAATAATTCTGCCCACAGATAAAAAGCTATCAGCTCTCAGCTGTCAGTGTTTTTTGTGCCGAGTCCCGAGAAAAACGTCACAGGTCGCAAGTCACAAGTCGCAAGACGATTGTTAATGTGATGATGTGGTGATGAAAAAGCAATTCTTAATTCTTAATTCTTAATTTTTAATTTTTAATTGATTATATTTAACCGCAGAGAACGCCGAGGTTTTACGCAAAGAGATACACACAGCCTACCCATATTTTTTCGGAACGAAAAAAAAAGACAAGTAGCAAGTGTTCGGCTCCATGCGTTGAAGTTTTCAGTTCGACGTGTCGAACCTATATGGTTCGACATGTCGAAGTTTTAACTCCGACACGTCGAGGTAGAGTACTTCGACATGTCGAACCGGAGTACTTCGACGCATCGAACTCAACATTTCGACGCATCGAAGTAGAGCATGTCGATATGTGTTGATTATGAATGTTTTATAATTAAATTTTATGAAGGGGATATACACATGAAAAAGACGTTACTACATAGCTGCAATGACGTCTTAATATACAAAATAATAGATTAATAATTATTCATTAAGCGTTT
>JAQVNO010000011.1 GCA_028703095.1 Bacteroidales bacterium | reverse complement strand
AACAAAAATTGAATATTTTGATATGGGTATACTAAAGAATATGTATCTTGGTTTTCGCACCCAAAAGGAATGGATAACGATCAATGCACACATCATAGCACATTTTCACCAGAAAAAGTCCAAAACAGTTATCATCCAATTACGCGACAGTACAAAATTAACTGTTTATGATGACATTATGAGAATTTCAAAATGTGCTACCATTGAATATTTCTTTTTCATCAATGAATCAGTTTTAGTAGCTTACGATGTGATAAAACATATTTTTCCAAACAAAAACAATCCCACTGAAGCAAAAGTCATTCTTTTATATCCTTTAGATTTTGACGTCATTACGCATGACGGCTATTATAAAATGCTACAATCAATCACCAATCACAATCTCCCGAAAATAGAATGAAGAAGCCGAGAGTATTAATGGCAATGAGTGGTGGCATTGACAGCAGTGTTGCAGCCATGCTTTTATTAAAAAAAGGCTATGAATTAGTAGGACTGACTTTTAGAAGTTATGATTCTATATCACAGGCTTGTTTTGAAAAAGAAAAAGGATGTTGTAATATAAATTCTATCTTTGAAGCAAAATTCATGTGTGAAAAATTAGGATTTGAACATTATATTTTAGACATTCGAAAAGAATTCCGTGAAACTATCATTTCAAATTTTATTGAAGAATATCTCAATGGGCGTACGCCCAATCCATGTGTACTTTGTAATTCTCACATCAAATGGGGATATCTGTTAGATTTTGCCGACAAACATGATTGCAATTGGATTGCTACCGGTCATTACGCACGCATTAAAAAGGCAAACAATCGTTATTTCTTGCAAAAAGGAATCGATAAAAATAAAGATCAAAGTTATTTTTTATGGACTTTAACACAAGAAAATCTTTCCCGTACACTTTTCCCTTTAGGATCCTTAACTAAACCGGAAGTCCGCAACATAGCTCGCGAAAACGGCTACGAAAAACTATCTGAAAAGAAAGAAAGTCAAGAAATTTGTTTTGTACCTAAGAATGATTACCGCCAATTTCTAAAAGAGAATGTGGAAAATTATAATAAAAAAAGTCCCCCTGGTAATGTTTTAGACATACACGGCAATATCGTAGGCACACATCAAGGTATTGCAAATTATACGATTGGACAACGAAAAGGCTTACATATATCTTTTGGAATTCCAAAATACATTTGTGCCATTGATGCCGTTCAGAATACCATTACCATAGGAGATAAAGAAGATTTATTGTCCGAAAAATTAAGTATTTTAAATTTCAATCTTCAGAAATATCCAAACCTGCCCCATTCTTTTAATGGAGAAATAAAAATACGATACAGTGATAATGGACATAAAGCTCGCATCGAACAACATGAAAGTCATTTAGAAGCTTATTTTACGGATTTCGTAGTTTCAGTTACACCGGGACAATCAGCCGTAATTTATGAAGACGACGACTTGGTAGCAGGAGGTTTTATTCAATAGAAAAATTGCTTAGGAAATTGATCGCATCATTAATCAATTTAAATTTAAATACACAGCTTTTAACACTTTTTCTTCATTTTCCCATGTAAGTTCAAGTGCCGCTTGTTTACAATTATCTTTTAACTGTTGATAATACGATGAATTGTTTATGAGAGACTGAATGGCATACGCTATGGTTTCCGGATTAATATTTTCTAGCACAATACCTACTTCATATTTTTCGGTAATATATTTACGCTCGGGTAAATCCGTACATAGATAAGGAGTTTCTGCTTTGATGTAGTCAAATATTTTGTTAGGCAAACTAAAATGATGATTCATACTTACGTCTTTATCAAAAGCAATACCTATATCAGCCAAACAGGTAAAATTAAATAAAACATCAGCGGGCACTCTTCCGACAAATTTTACTTTTTCACTAATCTGCAATTCATTGGCACGTTGTTTAAGAAATGGAATCACATCGCCGCTACCCACAATTACCAAATACACATTTTCCAAAAACTGCATGGCTTCTATCATTTCTTCTCCACCCCTATCCCTATGAATTGCATTTCCTTGCAAAATGATTATGGCTTTATTTTCCGGCAATGCTAAATTACTTCTATTTTTTATGATGGGAGGTTTAATACTAAGGGGAATATTTCTAACCACATGTACTTTTACTCCATATTCTTTTTCGTATTGATTTGCAATAGACTGTGAAACAGTAATCACATTTTTAAGTTTGGGAAAACATTTTTTTTCGATACTAAGCCAAATCTTACGCACTAACGGTCTGTCTTTTATTTCCAAAATACCACAAAAATATTCATGGCTATCATATACTAAGTGCTTTTTTCTCCATTTACTTATTAAAAAGTTCGGCAAGAGAGTATCTAAATCATTAGCCACCAATACGTCTACCTTTTGAAATAAAAGAAATAAAAACAAACGCAGATTATATTCCGCATAGAAAAAAGGTCCTTTACGAAAAAAAAGAAATAATCTTTTAGTTGGATATGCTCTTGCTTCTATGATAGGAGAATTTCTATAACGACGACCTACCAACAATACATCATACCCCAATGAAAGTAAGGAACGACTTGTTTTATCGACCCTTGGATCTGTAAACAAATCGTTGGTAACACTGAGTATAACTTTCCTTTTCATGACGAGTTTACTCTCTGCCGTGACAGTTTTTAAACTTTTTACCGCTTCCACAAGGGCAAGGGTCGTTTCTGCCGACTTTTTTCTCCACTTTAATTGGCTGAGTAATTTGAGGTTGCGATGTCTGTTGTGCCGCCACTTCTTCTCTGCCGGTTTTCAATTTGTTTCTATCTGATGAAGGCAATTGAGCTTCCTTAACATTTTGTGGTTCACGTATAGGTATCTGACCATTGTTTAAAAATGACACTACTTCCCTATAAACATCCGTTACCATACGAGAGTATAAATCATAAGACTCAAATTTATAAATCAACAGCGGATCTTTTTGTTCATAGGAAGCATTTTGCACCGATTGTTTCAAATCATCCATTTCACGTAAATGTTCTTTCCATGCATTATCAATAATTGCCAATGTTAGATTTTTTTCAATAGTTAAAGCAACTTCACGAGCTCCATTTTCGACACATCGTTTTAAATTAGCAACTATTTGCAAAGTCTTTTTACCATCTGTAATTGGAATGGCAATATTATCGTAGCGATTTCCTTCTCTTTCATATACGGAAAACACAACGGGCATCACTTTTTCCGACATTTTAAAAATACGTGTTTTATAGGTAGGATATGCCAATTCATATAATTGTTCTGCAATATCTTCTTCTTTGTCTTGATAGAATTGTGTCTCGTTAATAGGACTTTCACAGCCTAAGATTGAAATGGTAGCCCGTTGAAAACCTTCAAAATCGCGAGATTCCTGGTAACTGCTTGCGATATAAGAACACATTTCGCTAAACATTTCCGATATATCCAATGCCAGACGATCGCCGTGAAGAGCATTTCTGCGTTTTTTATATATACTATCCCGCTGTTTGCTCATAACATCATCATATTCTAACAATCGCTTACGAATTCCGAAGTTGTTTTCTTCTACTTTTTTCTGAGCGCGTTCAATAGAATTAGATATCATATTGTGTTGAATCACTTCACCTTCTTTAAAGCCTAGTCTGTCCATAACTTTGGCAATACGATCGGAACCGAACAAACGCATGAGATCGTCCTCAAGGGATACAAAAAATTGTGAAGAACCCGGATCCCCTTGACGACCGGAACGTCCACGTAACTGTCTATCCACACGGCGAGAATCATGTCTCTCGGTACCTATAATAGCTAAACCTCCTAATTCTCGTACTTTAGGATCTAATTTTATATCGGTACCACGACCGGCCATATTTGTAGCTATAGTTACACCTCCCAGCTGCCCGGCTTCTGCTACAATATCCGCTTCCTTTTTATGCAATTTAGCATTTAATACATTATGTTTTATTTTACGTGTTAATAATATTTTAGACAACAACTCAGAAGTTTCAACTGATGTTGTCCCTACCAATACAGGTCTCCCAATGTCATGTAATGCAATAATTTCATTGACAATGGCAGCATATTTTTCGCGTTTAGTTTTATATACCAAATCTTCTCTATCTTCCCTAATCACAGGTTTATTTGTAGGAATAGTAACGACATCCAGTTTATAAATATTCCATAGTTCTCCTGCTTCCGTTTCAGCAGTACCGGTCATCCCTGCCAGCTTACGATACATACGAAAATAATTTTGAAGCGTAATAGTTGCATAGGTTTGTGTGGCAGCTTCTACTTTTACATTTTCTTTGGCTTCAATTGCTTGATGCAAACCGTCGCTGTAGCGACGCCCTTCCATGATACGTCCGGTTTGTTCATCCACAATTTTAACCTTGTTATCTAAAATAACGTACTCTACATCTTTTTCAAACATGGTATACGCTCTTAACAATTGTTGAATAGTATGAATGCGTTCGGAGGCAATGGAGAAATTTCGATAAATTTCATTCTTCTTTTCCAGTTTTTCATCCGGACTTAGATTCATTTTTTCTAACTCTGCAATTTCACTTCCTATATCGGGAATGATAAAAAATTTAGCTTCTTCGGCATTTGCTGCAACCAAATCTATACCTTTATCTTTTATATCGACTGAATTTAATTTTTCTTCAATCACAAAATACAGTTCATCGTCTATAATGGGCATATTTTTGTTCTGTTCAGCCATGTAAAAACTCTCTGTTTTAAAGAGCAATTGTTTCATGCCGGGCTCACTTAGCATTTTGATTAAAGCTTTATTTTTAGGCAAAGCTCTGTGAGCACGTAACAATAATTTAGCTCCTTCTTCTTCATTTTTAGGATTTGATTTATCATTCAATAAACGTCTTGATTCAGACAAAAGATTATTTACCAATTGTCTTTGAGCATTATACAATCGGTCTACGATAGGTTTATACTTATCAAAATCCTGCTGTTCGCCACGTGGAGTCGGTCCCGAAATAATCAAAGGGGTACGGGCATCATCAATTAAAACGGAGTCTACCTCATCGACAATAGCATAATTATGCCGACGTTGCACTAATTCGGAGAGGTTACGAGCCATATTATCTCTCAAATAATCGAAACCAAACTCGTTGTTGGTGCCGAAGGTGATGTCTGCCAAATAAGCTTTTCTTCTTTCGTCGGAATTAGGTTCGTGTTTATCTATACAATCCACTTTTAATCCATGAAATTGGTACAACATACCCATCCATTCGGAGTCACGTTTTGCCAAATAATCATTTACAGTAACAATATGCACCCCGGCTCCTGTCAACGCATTGACATATACCGGCAAGGTAGCCACCAGTGTTTTACCTTCACCCGTTGCCATTTCAGCAATTTTTCCTTGATGCAAAACAATCCCCCCTATCAACTGCACATCATAATGGCACATATCCCAAACTATTTCTGTTCCACCTGCTACCCAAGTATTCTGATAAACTGCTTTATCACCAACAATATTGATGCAATCATACTGCGCTGCCAAATCACGGTCAAAATCATTTGCCGTTACGACAACTTCTTTATTCTCTTTAAACCGACGCGCTGTTTCTTTCATAACAGCAAAAGCTTCAGGAATAATATTCATCAATGCTTTTTCCAACATCTGATAAACCGTATCTTCTAAGCTTTCCATCTCCGCATATAGCGATTCTTTTTTATGGATATCCATTTCATAGTCTTGCTCGAGGATATCTTTAATTTCTTGAATCCTTGCATTTTCTTCTTTTACTTCTTCTTGTATGCTTTGTTTAAACTCTACGGTTTTATTACGCAATGCATCATTAGAGAGCTTTTCTATTTCAGGATATATTTGTTGTATTTTAAGTAAAATAGGATTTAATTCTTTTACGTCTTTATCTGATTTCGTTCCAAAAACCTTCTGTAACCAATTTGCCATATATTTATATTTCAACTATTTAAAAACTAATTTAATTTGTTTATTAAAAAAACAAAGGTATGCTTTTTTACGCTAATAAATAACACGATTCATTAAAATTAATAAATCAATCATTCTGATTCGTTGGTAGGTTCAACATACTGCGGAGAGACAGGGATTCGAACCCTGGGTGCCTTTGCAAGCACAACGGTTTTCGAGACCGCCCCGATCGACCACTCCGGCATCTCTCCTTCATAAAATTTTTCGTGCAAAAGTAGAAAAAAATACGGCAGAGTTCACCATTTTTTTAAATTATTTTTATACTTTTCAACAATACCATAAATTCATTAACAATACGATAATTTTATCATTATTATAACATAAATGGCATTTTTACGTTAAAATATAGGATATTAATTTAATAATGAAACCGTCGACTAACATACTTCTCAATCTATTTTTAATGTTTGCATTACATGCCTATTCGCAAACAATTCAATTCCGTTGCATTCAAGTCAACGATTCCGATGATGTTGTTTTGTTTTGGGAAGTAAATAACATCCCCGACACCTATCAAGTTAACATTTATACTTCTCTTTCTATCAACGGGGCCTATGCATTATTAGACAGCATAACAGACATACAAATTGACACTTACACACATATTGGAGCAGACGCCAATACACGTCAAAATTTTTATTATTTACTTGCAGTTCCTAAAAACGGGGATGGCAGTTTAGCGGTTTATACTTCCGACACCCTTGAAAACATATGGTTTGTATTAGACAAACAAGGCACAGGCATTGCCCTTTTGGAATGGAAATTTCCTGTAAAATTTAGCATCAATGATAGTTTTAAAATTGAAAGGAATACGGATGATGTGTGGAATTTATTACTAAAATCACGCCTAAACATGTATAATGACACCATTACTTTTTGTGGCATAAAAACCAAATATCGTATACGTTATGATAAGGGAAGAGGCTGTGAAAACACTTCCGCTGCTTTATCAGATTTTTTCAGTGATGATATTGCACCCGAAATTCCACTATTAGATACGGCAAGCATTAATCCTTCCACCGGCATAACAGAAATCGGGTGGGGAAGAAGCATTTCTGAAGACACTTACGGCTATATCGTATATTTTAAGGATGGCATTTGGATAATAATGGATACTCTCTATGGCGCTACCAATACTTTCTATCGGGACATCAACAATTCAGCTAACACACAATCACAGGAATACCGTATAGCTGCCATTGATACGTGTTTAAATGCAAGTCCATTAGGAGAAGTACATCATACTTTATTATTATCGACAACCACCAAAAAATGTGACAGCATTGTATTTTTAAAATGGAATGCCTATGAAAATATGCCCGGAGATGTCGACATATACCGTATTTATATCTCTGAAAACGGAGGAGCTTTTCATCAAATTGCTCAGGTAGCAGGAAGTATATTGGACTATAAATGTGAGCATTTAAACACTGCTAATGATTTCCGCTTTTATATTCAAGCCTATAATCATACGAATGCTTATACCAGCACATCATCGATTGTTGAAGTTAAATTTAATAGAATCATAGGTACAGGAAGCGTGCTTCTTAGATACGTTACCGTCAAAGACAATGAATATATAGAAATTGCTGCTCATGTAAGTGACACTTTACTGTTTAACAATATAATTTTATATAAAAGTATTGATAGTGGTCAAAGCTTTACATACTTAAGTAAACAAGCGCAAGCCAATCAAAAAGAAACCTATATTTTCACCGATAAAAACGTTAAGGTAGATCAGCGCATCTATCATTATAGATTTACGTTAACCGATGAATGTGATATTGAATATGTTTCGTCAGACACTGCCAATAACATTTTAGCAAGTGCTTTAGATGGAGAATTATACACTAACAAAATAAGTTGGGACCCTTATTACTCCGGTTTTGATTCCTGTTTACAAGGCTACGATGTGTATCGTAAAACACAAACATCCAATGATTTTACGTTAATTAGTAGCGAAACACCTGACATATATTCCTTTTCTGAAAATGTAGAGAACTTGGCTGAAGATGGAGGTATATTTTATTATAAAATTATTGCCACAGCATGCCCTCAATCGCAATTTCAAGATGAAAGTGTTTCCAATTTTGTTGCCATTCAAAAAAAAGACACCATCTTTGTCCCAAACTCTTTTGTTCCCAACAGCTTGATTGAAAAAAATAAAACTTTTAAACCTATTTGTGTTTTTGTGAATACCGACGATTATGTCTTTCGCATATATAGTCGTTGGGGAGACGAAATATTTAAAACCAACGATATTAATGAAGGTTGGGATGGAACTATCAATGGGAATCCGGCTTCTAAAGGTTTATACACTTATTTTATCCAATATAGTATAAACGAAAGAATAAAAGTATCTAAACGAGGATCTGTTTTATTAATTCGATAAATCATCTTTTGATTTTTAATTTATTTAAAGCATGCTGGTATTTTTTTGCATTTATTGCATGTTGACGAGCGCTAACCGCAAAATTATGATATCCTGAAAAATCTTCTTTAGCACACATATACAAAAAATTATGCTTTTCATAATTCAAAACAGCATTGATAGCTGAACGTTCAGGAATTCGAATAGGGCCCGGTGGCAATCCCATATACATATAGGTATTATAGGGTGAATCAACTTCTAAATCCTTAAATAGTAAACGCTTAATGCTAAAATCACCTAAAACATATTTAACAGTTGGGTCTGCCTGAAGCAACATTCCTTTCTTTAAACGATTCATATACACACCGGCTATACGTGCTTGCTCATCGGTACGATAATTTTCTTCTTCAACAATTGATGCCAAAATGATTACTTGCAAAGGGCTTAATCCTATATCTTCTGCTTTAGACATTCTTTCTTTGTTCCAATATTTCTCGTATTCATCATACATCCGTTCAAAAAAACCTGTGGCAGAAGTATTCCACCAAAACTCATAAGTATTGGGAATGAAAACACTTATTACCGTTTGAGTATTTAGATTATATTTTGCTAGAAAAACACTGTCGTTTAATAGATGGAGCAAATCATTAGCATCCAATTCCAATTGTTTTGAAATCTTCTGCGCCAACTGTTCTTTAGTACGTATGAGGTTAAATATCAACTTAACTGCTTCTTGATTACCGGAACGCAACATATTTACCAAATCATTAATACTCATGTCATTTTGCAGCCGATAACGTCCTGTTTTATATTTTTGTGATAATTTTTTATATGCGGCTAACTGTTTAAATGTCTGCATGTCCTTAATTACATTCTCTTTTTCAACTACTTCTAAAAGTTCAACGTACGACATGCCAGTTGGCACATAGAGATATTCCGGTGCTTCTTTCTGAATGGCAACACTGAATATTTTTTGATATACCGCATACAACATGAACAATGCTGCAAGGATAAAACATAAAATAAGAAGTCCTATAACACGTTTTTTTTTCTTCATTTTTATAGTAAATTGGAATAATTAAATCGCTATTAATTGTAGAAAAAATTCATCTTTCCAAGCATTATCAAGATAACGCCACGATTTAAATACACCGTTTTGTTGAAAGCCTGTTTTTTGAAACAAAGACAAGCTCACTGTATTATCAGCGCCTATATTACAATATAATTGTTTTAATTGCAAGCTTTTAAAAGCATATGCAATCATTAATTGCAAAGTTTCAAGGGCATAACCTTTTCGTCTATATTCCTTTATAATCAATATTCCAAGTCCGGCACGTTTATGCAAAGGATTAAAATCGTATAAATCGATTAATCCTACTACTTTATCGCTCTTGTTTTCACAAATCATCAAACGTAACTGTTTGGATGTGTAAATATCTTGTGTTGCAGCTTCTATCACATATTGCTCCATTGCAAAACGAGAAAAAGGCTTGACGGTATCACTATAACGCCAATCTTCAGCCTCATTTTCAATAACATACAATACATCTGCATCGTTCATTTCAACTGCTCTTAAAAAAACTTTTTTACCTTTCATTTTCTCAAATATATTATTACCAATCTTCGTCTACTTCAATTTCCGAAGGTTTCTTTTTATAGTCGTTTAACTCTTTATCTTTTTGTTTCTCTGTTTTTGTATTATCATTTTCTGACTTAAAAATTGTTTTAATTTCTTGTTTTTGTTCTTTAATTTGTTCCTTAGCACCCGCATTCGCTTTACGATTTGATAATTTAAAATTCGGATCATCTAAATTTCCGGTAGCAAGAATATGAATGTAAGTATTCCCTGTTCCATCACTTACAACCTCCCCGAAATCTTCTTCTCTCTTTAACTTATTTTGCCTCTTTTTCTTCAATAATTCATTCAACTTTAGTTTTATAAAATAATTAATATCCCCTTCGAAATTTTGATTACCGGATAAAACAAGGTTCATGGCATTATTTTTAATATCCATTTCCGGAATAGTAATTACTTCGTTACGTATTTGAATCTTATTTGTTAAGGTTGCAAAACGTATATTACGTAAATCTTCCAATTCCACGAATTTTGACAATGACTCTAGAGGTCTGAAATTGATGAGTTGTCCATTTTCAATTGATATAGAAGCAAGGACATCAACAGTTGCAGGCAAGATGTCTAGATTTTTAGTAGCCTTTGCTTTAAAAAGAATAGTTGAGGAAGCTGTTCCTCTGATATTTTTATCAGTAATTCCATTTTCCGATTGACCGAAATTATTAAATGAATGAAACATACTTTTTACATCGGTATTATTTAATTTGGCATTACAATACATTATGAAAGAATTATCTTTTTGTTCTTGTACATAACCCGATGCGTAAACCATTCCTCCTAATGATTTTAACACCAAATCATTTACAGAAAATATATGATTTTTTAATACTACCTCACAATTTATATTTTTAGCTTCAAAATTATCAAAAACAAATTTATTGACATTAAGTACAAAATTAAAATCTATAAGTTTTGGAAAGACAAGTTCAAATGCATCTTCATTTTTCTTATGCTCTGAATTTTCACTATGTGTTAGAAACGTATTAAAATTCAAATATGGAGAGGAAACATTGGCTACTATTGTCATAGTACTGCATGAATCCAACAAATAATCAAAGAAATTTTCAACTTTACCATTAAGTAAAAAGTTATTATCGTTAATACTTCCGGACAAATCATCTAAAAATAAAAGTTGATTTGAAAAGTCAATTTTTCCATTTACATTTTTAAAAACTGTCTCTCCTTGGACCAATTGCATTAAGACATCTGAAAAAACAACATTTCCTTTTATAGTAGCTGTTTTAAAATCACTTGCCGTTAATGATGATGTTTTTTTGAATTGATTTTGAAATTGTGCATCAATTTTAGCATCTCCTTCCATTTTATATATGTAATTTTTAGGCATAAAGCCTTGCCAATCTGCTAGATTAACATCTGATTTAAGAGACACAGACACAAAAGGTGCGGTTAAATCTTTAACAAGGAGAGTTCCGGAAATTGTTTTTCTATTTAACATTGCGTCTATGTTTACAAGCTCCAAAACTGACGTTTTGAGAACATTAAGGCTTGAGCTTTTAAATGTTCCCATAAATTGTAAATTCGTTAAGCCAATATTATTTTCCTTATTGATTACTTTTCCTTTTTTTAATATAAAATTAGAGGCTATATCTAAATCCTTTTTTCTTCCCGTTTGACCTTTGGCATTAATTTGAATATTCAACAAACCATCTACATCATACAATTGAAGTGATTCTTTTATCGATAGCGGCAAGTGTACCAACATGTCTTTTAAAACAATCTCATTCGCATTCATTTTTACGACATAGTGCCATACTTCATTCTTTTTATTTAAATTCACATCTGCTATAAAAAATAATTTATCCATGCTTATTTCACCTTGCTTCAGATGGTACTTTTGATGTTCAGTGTCAATACTTATTTCCGTAACAGCCAGTATTTTTTTATTTTTTAATGTAAAAGAAGTATCTACCAACAAAGAATCCAACATAAAATTAGTAGAAAAATGCAAATCGAAGGTTTGTTTAGCAAAATCGCCTTTGGCATTTAAATCTTTAACTGAAAGTCCAAATGCAATATCATTACTTAAATCTTCATAACTTACGTTTATTTTTCGAAATAAAATAACATTCAAATTAAGGGCAAAATCTGTATCGGAAGTATCTTTTTCATAAAACACCTCCCAATTTGCCACCCCATCCTTAAAAACTTTTAATCGAAGGACGGCATTATTAATTTCGATACGTTTTAACTTAAAATTAGATGTCAATACATCGAAAATATTGAATTGTAAAAACACATACTCAGCGGATAAGACATCTCTTTTTTCACTTAATCCTTGGACTTGCATTTGTTTGATTTCCAAAGACGCCATGGGAAATTTACGGATAAGACTAAACGATACATCCTGATGATTGACTTCCGTTTTTATGGATTTATACAATTCCTTTAATACCACATCCGCAATTTTGTCTTCAAAAATGTATGCTATTAGTGTTGCTGCAATAAACAAGAAAACAATTATAGCTGTAAAAATTAATACAATTCTTTTAAAAAGCTTTTTAGAGGAATGCTTTTTCATAGGAGTATTTTCCGTATGATTGATTATATTAATATTATCGATTTCCATAGGCATTAAAATAAATCTTCAAATTTCATTCCATCAAAATTACCGGAACTCATCATCAACAAATTTTTATTTTTCCACACTATTGACGATAAATACTCTTTTAATTTTTTCGAATCTTGAAATACATTTAACTTTTTATCGGCAAAAGCTCCGAAAACTATATCTTCCGTAATTAGAGGTAGTTTTTTTAAAGCTATGGCATGCGGATTAAAATAAACAATAGCAACATCGGCTTCATCCATTGTATGAGCATATTGTTTTAAAAATTCACCGGTTAAACTACTAAACGTATGCAACTCAACACAAGCTACCAACTGTCTGTGAGGATATTTTTCTTTAACTGCATTAATAGTAGCTTTTAACTTTGAAGGGGAATGAGCAAAATCCTTATACATTGCTTTTTCAGCATCTTCATACACTCTTTCCAATCGTTTTGAAGCTCCTTTAAAACTTTGGATAGCTGTAAAAAATTCATCATTGCCTATTCCTAAACAAGCACATACCTGACAAGCTGCATTTACATTTAACAAATTATGTTTACCAAAGACTTGTAAAGGATATTCTTTATCATGCAAAAGAACGTAATATTTGCCATTTTCTATGCGATATTCCGGCAATTCATATGGTATTTTATGCTTTGTTTTTGTCTTTGAAGCTATATTCAAACAATGTAGGTCTTCGTTGCAATAAATGAATGCCCCTTCCAAAGGAATCATATCTGCAAAAATCTGAAATTGCTCAACATAATTCTCAAAGGTTGGAAAAACATTAACATGATCCCAGGAAATGCCACTGATAAGACCTATATCCGGTTTATAAACATGGAATTTGGGACGTCTATCCAAAGGAGATGTCAAATATTCATCTCCTTCGATAATGATACATGATGCATCATCTGTAAGTTTAGTCATAACTTCAAAGCCTTCCAATTGAGCTCCAACCATATAATCACAAGGAAGGTTACATGCATCCAATACATGAAGAATCATGGAAGTAATCGTTGTTTTACCATGACTTCCTCCTATCACAACCCGCTTTTTAAGCTTGGATTGATCGTGAATAAATTCAGGATAAGAATATATTTTCAATCCTAATTCTTTTGCTTTTATTAATTCTGGATTATCAACACGGGCATGCATCCCAAGTATGACAGCATCAATATTTTTTGTAATTCTATTGCTATTCCACCCTATCGAATCGGGGAAAATACAATATTTCTTCAATCTGCCGGCAGCAGGTTCAAAAATTTCATCATCCGAACCACTCACATTATACCCTTTCAATGTAAGAGAAATAGCTAAATTATGCATCGCACTTCCTCCTATTGCAATAAAATGTACGTTCATATTGTTAATAGTTATATTTTTATGTAAATAAATTTTGATTACAAATATACATTATACGTTTAAAATGCTATATTTTAATTAACGATATTTAATATATTTCATTGTATTTTCTCATGTTTAAAAAATATGTAATTTTGCATCTTAAAATACTTAAAAAAAATTTAATGAAAAGAATTATACTCTGGCTCTTAATATATTTTCCTTTTCAATTTAACATACATGCTCAAATTATATCCATTTGCAATGAATCATTTGAAAGCACATTAAATAATTGGACCATAAATCCTACTTATTCATGGATAACAAATGCCGATTTACATATGAGTGGCCAGAAATCCTATATTGGATATGTGCCTGCCTTAAACGGAGATTCTGTTATGTTAACCACTCCTTTTTACGACCTTACTCATTACGCCTATGTACATCTGAAATTCAATCACATATGTAAAGTCAACAAATATGATACCTGTCAGATTGAATACAGAGAAAATTATTCGGGAGCTGTTTGGCGGAGCATTCCAACATCTTCATATCAAGGGAATGGAATATATACGAATGCTGTTTTCCACGATTCTAGTTATAGTAATTGGCAATCTTCAAATTTAATGGCAACACCAACAAACGCATGGTGGCAAAACGAAATATTTGACGTATCTAACGAAGTCTCTTATGCCAATGTTCAATTCCGTTTTAAAATTAAACGAGGGAATGTTGTCGGCACCCATTTTGCCTACGGATGGCTCATTGATGACTTTCAAATACTAGCTTCCGTAAATCCTATCATTCCTCCGCTTGTATCTTTTGTATCTACGTTTAATGACACCGTATACAATACGGGACCCTTCCCAATTACAGCAATTGTAGCATCACGAACATTGGCTCCTATAGATACGCCCATACTTAAATATAATGCGTTTTTCAATAACACCTATACATATGATTCTGTTACCATGCATTCTGTTGGAGGGGACACAATGTGGACAGCTATTATTCCACAATATTTATTTGGAACAAAACTCGTTTATTCTATCCATGCAATCGACACCTTTGGAAATACTAATCAATCACAATCGGGATTTTACATAAAAAGGCTTCCTCCCTTTGATTCCAATTCTGTGGCTATGTATCGAATAAATAGTCCGGATAGTGTAGTGCAATCTAACACTTCTAATTTCATAAATGTAACCATTAAGAATAAAGGAATCTTAAATTTAAATACCGCTATAATTTATTGGTCTGTTAATGGAGTGATGAAAACCCCTGTTTCTTGGACAGGTAACTTACCGGATGATTTTAATGCTAATGTTAATTTGGGCAATTATAACGCGGGCAACTATGGAACTTACGACACATTAAAAATATGGGTTAAGCTACCTAACGGTAAGCAAGACCCTATCACTAACGATGACACGATAATATTTTTTATATATAATTGTCAATATTTATTAAAAGGTGATTATATTATCGGGAATAGTTCCAATGCTGATTTTACAACAATAAATAGTGCTTTATATGCTCTAACAAATGCAGATTGCATAACCGGAGATATCTGTTTTAAAATTGAAAACGGAACCTATACTCAAAATATTGATCTAACAAATTATGCCAATTATTTAGGGAATTATTCGTTGATTATTACTTCTTTAGCGAATCATAAAGATAGTGTCATATTAAATGACACAGCCGGAGTTTTATTTACACTTAATAACACAAATAATATCTATCTAACAAATTTAACATTAGATGTTTCTATCAGAGGTACATATGCTATTCAATTTACAGGAAATGCTAATAATATAGAAATAAGAAATTGTAATATCTTTGCTAATCCAGTTGCAACAACTAATGCTAATATAGGCATTTTAAAATCAGCAAACACTGGGATAGCAAACAACATTAGAATTATTAATAATGTTTTGAATGGAGGATATAATAACTTACGCATTGATGGAGGCACATTAAATAATTACGCAACAACTTATATTATAGATAGTAATACTTGTATTAATGCAGATAATGCATGCTTATATTTAATTTACTTAGATGTGAAAAGTATATCGTATAACAAAGTTTATACACGTAATGCAGATGGTCATATAAATTCATCCTGTATTAGCATTTCATATGGAAATGCTAATGAAATAATTGGCAATAAATTATATATAAATCGACCACAATCGACCACAAATATTTATGGATTATATCTTTGGCAGATAAACAAAACATCCACAAGTCCTATTATAATAAAAAACAATGAAATAAGGATTTATTCCTCAAGCAATATTACTTATGCTGTGTATGCACACACTTCTAAATTTAACTTTTATCATAACTCGATTCTTACTTCAACACCTATAGCTAATGGAGCAGGTCTTCATATCTATTCAGGTGCTGCTACTTTATACAATAATTTATTTTACAATACAAATCTTCATCCTATAACAATAAGCAGTAGCTCTGTGGCATCCGATTACAACAACTTACAAGGAGGTAGCTTTAATCTCGCATCATGGCAATCTTCCAGTGGTCAAGATGCTCATTCCATTAGTATGCAACCCCCTTTTATTAATCCGAGTATAAATCTTGAACTATCTAATTATAATTTATTTACATGCCCCCGATTGGTGGATGTACATGCTGACATCAATGGTTCTTACCGTACATCATTAACTACTATGGGTGCTTATTCCGTTCCATTTTGGGAAGGTTATAATTTAGAAGCAAGTGCTATTATCAGTCCTATTTCAGCCAATGGAGCTTTGTGTAATTCATCTAATTTCAGTGCTATTCAAATGAGCATTCGAAACAGTGGTACCGACACAATCAAATTTTTTATTAATCCCATGCGATTATTTGTAAAAGTTACCGGAGCAATCAATTATCAAAAGGACACGTTAATAAACACGGGATATTTAACCGTAGGTGAAACGGACACATTTACTATCACCCAATTACTTCCCACACTTGCCAATGGCAATTACAATATTACCCTATATTTAGAGTGTAATATTGACACGATTCCGTCCGATGATACCATACGCAGTGTATATGTTATCAGCAAAATAGCTTTACCTTATGATATTAATTTCAGTACATATCCGGCAGAACTGTTGATTAAATCCATTTCCGGAAACGTTAATTGGAATGTTGTTTCAACTGCAGGAACAAATCCTGTCATTAGTCCGGTATACGGAACAGGACGACTCGAATTTCAAGGATCTTTAGAAACAGGTTCGCTATCACAGGCTATCCTTAGTGGAATAGATTTAACTACAGGTATTCAACCTCGTTTAGGTTTTTGGTATGCTCATAACAATCTCTATTCAAGGGATTTAATGATTGTAAAAATTTCAACGGATGAAGGACTTACAACTATCCCTTTGATATCACTCCAATTATTTGACCCAAGTACATCCGGTCCCTGTTGGAAATACTACGAAATCGACTTATCGTATTATGCAAATGAAACCTGTATTACTATCATTTTTGAGGCATCCAGTTTTGGTGGAGGAAACCAAAGCTTAGACCGAATTCGTATTGCCGGATATTCAGATATGAGACTTTCTTTACTTCTTCCCGATTTCAACAATTCCACTTCATGTGATTTTTCTAATCAACCAATCAAAGTAGTAATGGAAAACCTTACAAAACAAAATATAATTTTCAATAATAATTCCGAAGTTATTGTACGTGTTCGTAATGCAGATAGCATAAATTATGTTTATCCATTAAGCTCTAATGACACTCTGTATGGATATGCTTCTGATACGTTAATTATTGATCCCTCTTTTGATTTCCTAACCGGATTCACTTATGATTTTACAGCATACATACATAGTATTGACAGTAACACAACTAACGACACTTCAAAAATAATATATAAAATATTTCCTGACATATCATTAGATTCTATTCAGGGGGTGGATCAAATAAATTGCAAACAAGTAGGAGACAGCATATATATAACTTTATTTATTAAAAATTCCGGCAATACTACCATTACCAACATACCGCTACAATTACGTATAAACAAAAACCCTGAACTCTTAGACACTCTATTCGCCAGCATTCAAGCCGGGGACACTATGAGTCATAAATATACCAAACCTTATATAGTTCCAATGGCTACCTTTGTTCAACCCTATTATGCTTTTTCAATAAAAACTGTATATCCCTGTGATGCTGATACAAACAACAATAAAATTAATTTACTACCATGTGTTGATTTAGATCCTATTATTGATATCAGCCTATTGGAAATACAACGTCCCTATAATGAAATTTGCGACAGTGGGCGAACCCAAATGTTCGCGAAAATTTTAATTGAAAACAAAGGAAATGTAGATATTGAAAACGCTATAATACACCTTCGGATTGACAGTGCCAACACTCAAATTCAATTAATTTCCGATACCATTACAAGCATTACAGCTTACACTACTTTTTCCTACGAATTCACAAAATCATATACGGTTCCCAATTTAGAAAACACGCAACAAACCTATGCAATTAAAGCATCTATTGAACCCATTGGCGATGATACTGACATACACAATAATAGCTTGGAAAAGCTTGCGTGTGCTATTTATAATGATGTTGCCATTGTAAATGCTATGATAAATAAATGGTCTGTGGGTCAAAATATTCCTAACCCTGCATCTCATTCTACATCTATCCCCTATTCTATTCCACAAGAAGGAAGCATTTGTTTTCAATTAATGAGTATTAGTGGTCAGACACTATTTGAAAAAACAATACATGCTCATTCAGGCAATCACTATTTAGAAATTAATACTCTCCTTATTAGCAATGGTATGTATTATTATAGTATCACATACAGGGGAGAACGCAAAGTAAAAAAAATGACCATTCAGAAATAAATTGAATAATAGAAAATTTAATATATTATTTTTATGTTTTATTTCTATTCAATTGCAACTGTTTTGTTTTATTGTTTTAAAATAAACAAAAAAAATATACCTTTGCAAAAAATCACAAATGGATATTAAATCTATTTTACAACGCTATTGGGGATATTCCGGTTTCAGATCGATGCAGGAAGATATCATATTGTCTGTTCTTGAGGGAAGAGATACGCTTGCGTTACTACCTACCGGAGGAGGAAAATCCATTTGTTTTCAAGTCCCTGCTATGGCATTAGACGGTGTCTGCATTGTAGTATCACCACTCATTGCATTGATGAAAGATCAGGTAGAAAATCTTAAAAGAAGAAATATTTCCGCCGTAGCCATACATACAGGAATGCATATCACGGAAATAGATATGATTTTAAACAGCTGTATTCGTGGAGAAAATAAATTTTTATACCTTTCTCCCGAACGTTTAAAAAACACGCTGATGCAAAATGCAATAAAACAAATGAGAGTATGTTTACTTGCTGTTGATGAGGCTCATTGCATTTCTCAATGGGGGTATGATTTTCGTCCACCTTACCTCGAAATTGCAAAAACACGCAACATATTACTCGACAAAGTGCCGATATTGGCTTTAACGGCAACTGCAACACCCGAAGTTGTGAAAGACATTCAAAACAAATTATGTTTCAAAGCAGCAAACGTTTTTCAAAAAAGTTTTATACGTAATAATCTGACATATTTTGTATTAAAAGAAGAAGACAAACTGAAACGTCTTTTAAAAATTGCACAAAAAACCCGAGGAACCGGGATCGTTTATGTCCGCAATCGTAAAAAAACCAAAGACATTGCACATTTCTTAAACAAGCATCAACATTCGGCTGATTATTACCATGCAGGTTTAAGCATGCAAGAAAGATCAAAAAAACAGCATTTTTGGACACAAGGGAAAACACGTATCATGGTTTCAACCAATGCCTTCGGGATGGGCATTGACAAACCGGACGTGCGTTTTGTAGTACATATGGATTTACCGGATACATTAGAGGCTTATTTTCAAGAAGCCGGAAGAGGAGGCAGAGATGAAAAAAGATCATACGCTATATTGCTTTACGAAAATGCAGACATCCATAGCCTTACACAAAACTTCGAAAACAGTTTTCCTCCATTAAACATAATTCAAGATGTTTATCAAGCTCTTGGAAATTATTTTCGCATTCCCGTGGGTAATGGAGAAGGCTTATCCTTTGATTTTGACAACAACGATTTTGCAAGGACTTACCATTTTAAACCCTTAACTGCCTATTATGCATTAAAATTAATAGAAAAATCCGGATTAATTTCATTTACAGATCCGTATTCAAATGCTTCAAAAGTGTTTATAGAAGCATCCCGAGAGGACTTATATAAATTTCAGGTTGAAAACGCTGCATACGATGCCATCATTAAATTACTCTTGCGTTCTTATTCCGGATTGTTTACTGATTTTACGCGTATCTATGAGACTGAACTTGCCAAACGAGCCGACAAAAGTATTAATTACATCATCGAAAGCCTTAAAAAATTAAACGAGTTAGGAATTCTTATCTATCAACAACAAACAGAAAATCCACGCATTGTTTTTCTTGAAAACCGACTAGAAACCAAATACTTAATTTTATCTGAAGACATTTACGAAAAACGCAAAGAAGTTGCAAAATTACGGTTGGATAGTGTCATACACTATGTCAGCAATCATACTAAATGCCGTAGTCGGCAATTGGTGGCATATTTCGGAGAAACGGAAAGTGTAAGATGTGGAAAATGCGACATCTGTTTGGAAAGAAACAAAATGGAACTATCTGCTTTAGAATTCGACACAATTCTTGAAAGCATTAAACCTATATTACAAAAACAAGATACCGACATTAATGTATTAGTCGATTATTCCCATTTTCCTGAAGAAAAAATCATAAAAGTAGTACGTTGGTTATTAGACAATAATAAAATCATTCAAAGTGAAGAAAAAAAATTACGCTGGCACGAAAAATAATCAATAATTTTGTTACTTTTGCATTTCATTTTTTTGCCTCTTTAGCTCAGCTGGTAGAGCAACGCATTCGTAATGCGTAGGTCGTGGGTTCGAATCCCATGAGAGGCTCCAGCCCCTTTCTTTTTTGAAACAAAAGTAAGTGTTTATTCGTATTACTAACATACCATTTAAACACTTAAATATGAAAAATATTTTCTTGATTTGTACACACTTATTTGCTTACGTACTCTTCGTTGGAACAATGGCATTACAAGCACAACCATCTTCAAATCAAAATACAGAGAGTTTAACTACTTCACAAACTAGCGTTGACTCATTAGTAGAAATATATGTTTTACGAAATATATATTTTGATTTCGGAAGCAAAGAATTGCTTACAACAGAAGTAGAAAACCTAGAAGAAATTCTACATCTTTTAAAAAACCATCCTCCATTAAAACTCGAAATCATTGGGCATACTGACAATAAAGAAACACAATCACTTTCTATTTCACGCGCTTATACCATATACCAATGGTTTATTAATCATGGCATTGAAAAACAATACGTAACATATAAGAGCATGGGGGCAGTCAGTCCAATTGTAAGTAACAGTAATCCGGAATACCGTCAACTAAATCGTAGGGTTGAATTTACTATTACCAAATAAACGGGACTTTCAAACGTTGTTAAAACATTCACTAAATAGTTAATTAAACATGATAACGGTTAAATCAGACATCGACTTCACTGACAATATTGTATTAGAGAAAGTAGAAACCGCTTTCCAAACCTTAATTTCCCATCAGGGGGCAGGAAATGAATTTTTGGGATGGATGGATATAGATAAAATTGCTTCCCAATCTCTTATAAAGGACTTACAACAAACTGCTGATTCTTTAATAAAAATATCGGATTATGTTGTTGTCGCCGGAATAGGGGGTTCATACTTAGGTGCCAGAGCGGTTATTGAAGCCTTACGCCCCCGTTTTTTAAGTAAAAAACCTCAAATTATTTATGCCGGTCATCATTTATCAGAAGATTTTCTCAGTGAACTTTTATCCTTTCTTTCTACTGTAGATTATAGTATTATTGTCATCTCTAAATCCGGGACAACTACTGAGACAGCTGTAGCATTTCGATTACTAGCACAACATTGTGAAAAAAAATATGGACAAGATGCATCAAAAAAGCGTATCGTTTGTATTACCGATAAAGAAAAAGGAGCATTAAAAAAATTCGCAGATATAAAAGAATATAAATCATTTGTCATTCCTGATAATGTAGGTGGTCGATATTCGGTATTAACACCTGTGGGATTACTACCCATAGCTGTAGCAGGCATCAATATAAAAGCATTAATTTCAGGGGCAAAAGAGATGTCTAACTCATTATCAGACTCCACGGTAAATAATGCGGCTGTAAGCTATGCACATGCACGTAACACGCTACTAAATCAAGGATTTAATATAGAAGTCATGGCGAGCTTTGAACCTAAATTATTTTTCCTAATTGAATGGTGGAAACAACTTTTCGGAGAAAGCGAAGGAAAGAAAAATAAAGGTATATTCCCTGCAGGAGTTGTTTACACAACAGATTTACACTCTATGGGTCAGTATATGCAAGAGGGTCAGCGTATTGTTTTCGAAACATTTCTATCTATTAATAAAGAAAAAAGCATGTGTAAACTTCCTCATGACAATGATAATTTCGATCAATTAAATTATCTTGCCGGAAAACGTATATCGGAAATCAATAAACAAGCTAAAATGGGGACTATTTTAGCACATAAAGACGGAGGTATCCCTGCCATAGAAATATTAATAGACGCTTTGGATGAACAAAATCTTGGCGCGTTAATCTATTTCTTCGAATTTGCATGTGCTATTAGCGGTTATACACTTGGGGTCAATCCATTTGATCAGCCTGGTGTAGAAGCGTATAAAAAAAATATGTTTGCTCTTTTAAAAAAGGAAGGCTTCGAAAAAGAACACGAACTACTTCAAAAACGCATCCATAAAACAAAATAGCACTATGGATCATTTTTTAGACATGCCTCAAAAATTCACAAACTACAAAAAAGCTAATTTCGTTATATTACCTGTTCCTTACGATGGTACCAGTACATTTATTAAAGGGGCAGATAAAGGGCCTCAAGCCATTATTGATGCGTCAGATAGCATTGAATTATATGACGTTGAGGAAGATATTGAAATTTACACAGAGGGAATACATACGGCTCCCCCAATTACTGCAAACGAAAATCCGGAAGCAATGCTCAGTGCCGTTTATGATAATGTAAAAAAATTTATTAGAGATGGGAAAACTGTGATTTTGCTTGGAGGAGAACATTCCGTGAGTTTAGGTTCGATACAAGCTCATGCTGAAAAATATCAGGATATTTGTGTGCTTCAATTAGATGCACATGCAGACTTACGCGAAGAATATCACAACTCTATTTATAATCACGCTTGTGTTATGCACAGAGCACAGAAAATAGCTAAGGTGGTTCAAGTCGGGATCCGAAATGTGTGTATAAAAGAAAAAGCGTTTATCCGTCCGGACGCTATCTTTTACACCCATCAGATGCGACACGACAACACCTGGATGGACAAAGCTATCAATCAACTCAGCAATCATGTATATCTCACCATTGACTTAGATTGCTTTGACCCATCCGTACTTCCTTCAACAGGCACTCCCCTTCCCGGTGGAATGACATGGTGGCAAGTGCTGGATTTTATTGAAAAGGTGAATCAAACAAAAACGATTGTAGGATTTGACGTCGTTGAACTTTGTCCCAATCCAACTGAGAAATCTTCTGATGTATTAGCCGCCGTTTTGACGTATAAAATCCTAACAAAAATTGCAAAAAAAAGACTAAATTTATAAGTCAATTTCTTTGCATTGTGGGTTATCCAACAATTAAAAATTAATCGAGAATACAATAAAAATATATTCTTATAGTTTGTGTATATGCATTTATTTTTTAATTAAGAATCATTACCACTTATGGAATCATCAATTAAGAGCAGACTTATTATTGGAGACAAAACAAAAAAAATCAAAACATTAATTTTTGATTTTGGCGGAGTTTTAATTGACTTAGATAAAGAAAGAAGTGTAAAAGCATTTTCAGACCTTGGCATTGAAAATATTGATGAACTCTTAAGTCACTGGTGTCAAAAAGGAGTATTTCTTGATTTTGAAGAAGGGAAAATCAGCACAGAAGAGTTTTTAGATGAAATAAAAAAAATGACTTCACGAGCCATTTCAAATGATGAAATTAAAAAAGCATTTTTTCTATTCTTAGTGGATTTGCCAAGATACAAATTAGACCTCATTTTGAAGTTACGGAATCATTATCAAATTTTTCTATTAAGCAATATCAATGAACTGATTTACAACTATTGTCTGGATGAATATTTCCATAAACACCATCATACTATTGAAGAGTATTTTGATAAAATATATCTTTCTTTTCAATTAAATGCATGTAAACCAAAAAAAGAAATATTCGAAAAAATGTTACTGGATGCTGCTATTAATCCGGAAGAAACTTTGTTTTTAGAAGATAGCGAACAAAATATTGTAACAGCACAATCCCTTGGAATTAATACATTTTTAGTAAAAGCCTATGAAGATTTCAGTCCAGTATTTGAATTGCCAATATTAAAGAAATAATCCATGGAATTCATTGACACCCACACACATTTTTATTTGGAGCATTTTGACTCGGACAGAGAAGAAGTTATGAACAAATGCCTGCAATCTGGTGTGAAAAAGATGTTACTTCCTAACATTGACAGACATTCCATAGAACCAATGTTAAAAACATGCAAACAATATCCTTTACATTGCTACCCGATGTTGGGATTACACCCTTCCGATGTAAAAGAAAATTATCAGGAAGAATTAAACGCAATTTTACAACAATTTAATAAACATACATTCATTGCCGTTGGTGAAGTCGGCATGGATTTATATTGGGATCGTACATTTATTCGTGAACAAGAAAAGGTTTTATGTCAACAAATAGATTTTGCTCTTCGCTTTGATTTGCCACTTGTTATACACTCAAGAAAATCTTTTGCCGAGATATTAGCCATACTCAATGAATATTCCAAACATTCATTAAAAGGTGTTTTTCATTGTTTTTCGGGAGATATAAACCAAGCGAAAAAAGTCATTGAAAAAGGATTCTATTTAGGTATAGGAGGAACCATTACCTATAAAAATTCCGGCATACAACATGTAGTAAAAGAAATCCCTTTAAATCATTTACTATTGGAAACCGATGCTCCTTTTCTGCCTCCTGTTCCCCACCGTGGTAAACGAAACCAAAGTTCGTACATTCCAATTATTGCAAGTCATATAGCCGAAATAAAGGAAATCACACTCCAGGAAGTAGCGGCAACAACGACAAAAAATGCAAGTATTTTATTCAAAATGTAAGCCCAAAAAAAACAAAAAAATCGAATCATTTCATCTTTTTATGTCAACATACATCTATCAAACAGAAAGTAAAGCATCTATTTATAAACAATTTTTCTTAATTATATTTAATATGAATTTGTTTTCGAGACAATTAAACAACATAAACACGGTAAATAAAAAAAATAAAAAAAATGATTTACTTATTGAGATTTTTTATAATTTAGCACCTTGAAAAACTGGAGAGGTGTCCGAGTGGTCGAAGGAGCACGCCTGGAAAGTGTGTAAGTGTCACAAGCGCTTCCAGGGTTCGAATCCCTGTCTCTCCGCAATTTTTTTTAAACTATAAAATAACGTAAAACAAAATTTAAAAAACATCAGTATGAAAAAGTTAGTTGCATTATTAGCAATCACAAGTATTATGACATTCGGATTATCAAATGTTGCATACGCACAAGATGAAACAGAAACAACGACAGAAACAACCCAAGCAGCAGATTCAGTTGATGAAGCAGAAGCTACACCTGCAGCAGCAGTTGAAGAAGAAGAAGAAGTTGTAGTAGAAAAATCTTTTAACCAAGTTTTAAAAGATAAATTCATTGAAGGTGGTGCCGGCTGGATGACGCCCATTTTGTTGATTCTAATTTTAGGATTAGCATTGGTGATAGAAAGAATTATCTATTTAAATCTTTCAACCGTTAATACAAAAAAATTATTATTAAATATTGAAGATGCTCTTAAAAAAGGAGACATAGAAGCCGCTAAAGAAATATGTCGCAACACAAGAGGTCCGGTAGCAAGTGTCTTTTATCAAGGATTAGATCGTTACGATGAAGGCATGGAAGAAATGGAAAAAGCAGTGATTTCCTACGGTGGCGTACAAACAGCTCGTTTGGAATCCAATATGTCTTGGATAGGATTCTGTATAGCCGTTGCCCCTTCATTAGGGTTCTTAGGAACGGTTGTTGGTATGGTTCAAGCTTTTGATGATATCGAAAAAGCTGGCGACATCTCTCCTACCATTGTTGCCGGAGGTATGAAAGTCGCTCTTATTACAACTGTAACCGGTTTGATAGTAGCTATTATTCTTCAATTGTTTTATTCTTATTTAGTATCTAAAATTGACAGTTTAACCAATACGATGGAAGATGCAACCATCAGCTATATGGATATCGTTGTAAAATACAAAAAATAAAGTGTATTTTCATATACCTTTATTTAATTTTAACTTTAAAAATTTATAACGATGGAAAAATTAATAAAAAAATCAGTAACAATAGGGGTCTTTGTTTTAGCAGCTATAGCTGCATGTGCAAGCCTTTATTTTGTGTTATTTAAAGATGCAGCCATTGAATCTATGGGCATATTAAATATCACTTTTTATATCACTTACCTCATGATCATTCTTAGTATAGCTGCCATTTTTTTCTTTGCAATATTTCAAATTTTAAGCGATAAAAAACAAATGATACGTACTCTCATTCTTTTAGCAATAGCTACTACGATTGTACTTATCGCTTATTTTATTGCTCCTACAGAATTAAGCGATGTTGCTTTACGTTTAGAAGTTAATGAATCAGCTTTCAAATGGATGGGCACAGCCTTGAATGTTACCTATATAACTTTTTTAGGTGTGATATTAGCTTTCTTAGGTACAATTGTTTATGTGAATATTAAAAAATAAAAAATTATGGCAAAGAAAACACCGGGTTTAAATACGGGTTCAATGGCAGACATCTCCTTTCTGCTGTTAACATTCTTCTTGCTGACTTCTTCTATCAATACGGACCAAGGGATACAAAGAAGATTACCTCCTCCTTTAGCTCCTGATCAAGAGGTTCCGGAAATGAACAGACGTAATGTATTGCAAATATTGGTGAATAAGCACGACCAATTATTGGTGAATGGAGAAGTATTGACAGATGTCCGTCAATTAAAAAACAGAACCAAAGAGTTTATCTCGAATCCCAACAATAATTCTTCACTCTCTGAACAACATTCTAAATACATTGAAGATTTAGGAGAAAATATTATGGTTTCCAAAGGAGTTGTATCCTTGCAAAACGACAGAAGCACTTCCTATTCTATGTATGTATCCGTTCAAAATCAATTGACAAAAGCTTTCAACGAGCTACGTGAAGAATATGCGCAACAACATTTCGGAAAATCTTTTGATAAATTATCCGAAACACAGAAAAAAGGAGTACAAAAAATATATCCGATTAGTATTTCTGAAGCTGAACCATCAAATTATGGAGGGAATAGATAAAATGGGAAGATTTAAAAAAACAGGTAAAAAGGGTGTTCCTGAACTTAATATGGGGTCAATGTCCGATATTATTTTTATGTTTTTGTTTTTCTTTATGGTGATTACTACCATGAGAGAATCATCCTTGTTTGTGGTTATTCAAATTCCAAAAGCCACCGAAATACAAAAACTGGAAAAGAAAGCCCTAGTATCAAGTATCAATATCGGGAAACCAAATCAGAATTATATTAAGAAATTAGGACCTGAACCTCGCATACAATTAAATGACCAATTTGCTGAACCTAAAGACATTGTTGAATTCGTGGAAGTTGAAAAACGCCGTCGTAACGAAGTAGAACGCACCATGATTACCTGGTCATTAAAAGTTGATGAAAAAGTAAAAATGGGAATCGTAACCGATGTCAAACAAGAATTACGTAAAGCAAGTGCTTTTAAAGTCAATTACGCTTCCCGTAAAGACATCGAACGATAAACCACACTTATAATGTATATAAAAGCTACCTTAAGGTGGCTTTTTTTATGTAAACTATTTTGTTTTATATACTTTTTTTTTCTACTTTTGTCATTCTTTATAAAACGATTCATAAAAATGAAAACAAAAACTATTCTTATTATTATCTTATCTATTATTGTATTTACAAAATGTAGGAAAGAACCCTCTGCCGACACACACATCAAACTCCTGAACCATACGGAATGCAAAACATTCGACAAATTGAATACAGAAGAAGTGCCTGATAATAAATCTTGTATTTACTATACATACGACAGCATAACTCACACTTTACACATACAACATATTAATGCAGGTTTTAATTGCTGTGTTGATAGTTTATATTGTTTAGTAAGTGTAGAAAACAATAAAATCCTCGTGGAAGAAGTTGAAGTAAATCCACATTGCTTTTGTAACTGTTTGTACGATTTAAACATTGATATCACAGGCATTCATTCACAAGCCTATCAAATCGAATTTGTTGAACCCTATCGTGGAGAACAAACAAAATTGCTCCTTAACTTGGATCTTACATTAAAATCTACAGGCAACTATTGTATTAATCGCACTCTTTATCCGTGGAATTCTTCTCATTAGACATTTAATTAATAACACAATCCAAGTTGTCAATATTATTTTTATACTGTTTTTCATTGTATAAAAACACATATCTATACCCTTTATTGATGTAAAATAAGATAAAAACCTTAGATTCTGTCGTAGGAAATTTAATTAATTTATGTACATTTGTAAAAAGAAATCCGAAGAAAATAATTAAATATAATACATTAAGAATGGGATTATTATCAAATGAAAACTGCACGAAGGTAGATATTTATTCTGCTTCGACGGAAACAACAATGGATGTTGCTGTAATTCCTTCGGATATCAGTGCCGGCTTCCCCTCTCCTGCCCTTGATTTTACAAATATCTCCATTGATTTAAACAAACACCTCATCAAACACCCCTCTGCCACTTTTTACGGCAGAGTAAAAGGAGAATCCATGAAAAATGCCGGTATCAACGATGGAGATTTATTGGTGATAGACAAAAGCATAGAACTACAAAACGGAAAAATAGCAGTATGCTATCTTGACGGAGAATTTACATTAAAACGTATCAAATTAGATAAAAAAGATATTTGGCTGATGCCTGAAAACAGCGATTACAAACCCATAAAAATGGAAGGAAACAATACCCTTCTTGTTTGGGGTATAGTTACGTACGTAATAAAAAAAGTATAATGTTCGCTCTCGTTGACTGTAATAACTTTTACGCCTCTTGTGAACGCATCTTCCGTCCCGAACTCAACGGAAAGCCTATTGTAGTGTTATCCAATAACGATGGCTGTGTAATAGCCCGTAGCAACGAAGCCAAAACCTTGGGCATTCCAATGGGAGCTCCTGCTTTTCAATATGAAAAACTTTTTCAGATGCATCATGTACATGTTTTCTCGGCAAATTTTTCCCTTTATGGCGACATGAGCAAGCGTGTAATGGATATACTTGAAAACTATAGTCCGGATATGGAAATTTACAGCATAGACGAAGCATTCCTTAAGTTACAAGGCTTTGACAACTACAACCTTCAAGCCTATGGAGAAGAGATGCGAAGTAAAATTCTGAAATGGACAGGACTCCCTGTCAGCATTGGAATAGCAACTACCAAAGCATTAGCAAAAGTAGCCAACCACATTGGAAAAAAATTCCCCATAGAAACAAACAATGTATATCTCATGCATTCCGAATCGGAACGCATCAAAGCTTTGAAATGGTTAAAAATTGAGGATGTATGGGGTATTGGCAGACAACACGCTAAAAAATTAAATGCTATCGGCATTACAAACGCTTATGAATTTACACTCCTGAATAGAGAATGGATTCTAAAACATATGACCATTGTAGGCTTGCGTTTGCAAAAAGATTTACAAGGCATCCCTACCTTAGATTTGGAATGCATGCAAGCAAAAAAATCCATAGCAACCACCCGTTCCTTTGAAAGCAATTACACTGAATTCGAACAGCTAAAAGAACGCATTACCACTTTTGCTGTATCTTGCGCCGAAAAATTACGCAAACAAAAATCCTGTTGCAATACTTTAATGGTTTTTGTGCACACCAATGGTAACCGCAAAGACTTAGCTCAATACAGCCGAAACATTGTCTTAAAGCTACCCTATCCTACTAATTCAACCATTGAATTGGCGAATTTTGCCGTTTTGGCTTTAGGAAAAATTTTCAAGAAAAATTATTTTTATAAAAAAGCAGGAGTTATCGTACAAGATTTTTCAGATGAAAACTCACTGCAAACAAACTTATTTGAAAATCGAAATTCCAAACATATTTCCCTTATGCATACTGTAGATGAAATCAATGCCACTTACGGAAATCAAAAAATCAAACTCGCTACTCAAGATTTACAAAGAGTATGGAAAATGAAGCAACAAAAGCTATCGCCATGTTATACTACTCGCTTAGAAGACATTATCACCATTAACTGCTCCATAAACTAAACATCCGTAAAATACCTCTTTTCATAAAACTCAAAACATGTTTATTTCATCCTTTTATTAATTTTATTATCTTTGCATTTGCATATTTTAAATAAAAATCATGTGTTTTTTCTCTCAACAATCCAAATCTGCACAAGAACTTGAACATCGTTTCAATGCAACTTTCAAGCAAAAAGAATTATATAAGCCACAATCATACAACGGCTTTCAATTTCCAACAACCCCTATCATCACAAATGAACATCCCGACAAAATACAATTATTTCATTGGGGACTCATTCCTCCATGGGCAAATGACATATCCATCCGCAAACATACCCTAAATGCCAAAATAGAAACATTACATCAAAAACCTTCCTACAAATTGCTGACACATAAACGTTGTCTTGTATTAGTAGATGGTTTTTTTGAATGGAAACACTTAGACAATAAAAGCAAAGTAAAACAGAAATACCTAATTACTTTACCTAATAACGAAGCTTTTGCATTGGCAGGACTCTACAACACATGGATAAATCCATTGGGAGAAATTATGGATACCTACACCATTTTAACCATGCCGGCAAACGCATTGATGAGTAAAATACATAATTCTAAAAAACGAATGCCGGTTATTCTTCACCCTGACAGCGAAACAGCCTGGCTCGAAAATTACTCCAATCAATTTCAAGAGGTTGCACTGATAGCTACACCCATACACCTTTGATTTTAAATTTATTTTTGAAATTTATTACATTAATTATATGAAATATTTGGCAAAAAATTCATACTATGATGAATCCCATCTTCTGTCATTATTTTCCTATACAAAAAGTAAAGTATATATTATATAATACTATTTATTAAGTAGTTACATAATATTTTGATTGATATAAATGCAAATTAGCAACAAATATAATTGATATTTGTAATTTTTGCCCAATTATACAATAATTTTTTTAGGCTTTCACATCCTCAATAAACCGTGAAAGTTTGGAAGTTTTTACTTTATTTTTTGCAATTCTTTATTACGTTGTAATTGCTTATTCGATATTTTTTCAAGAATTATTTTTTCCTTTTAAATACATAGATTCCTTTTTGCCCTTCAATAATAGTATCATGTTTGTTTGTTTCTGTTATTATTTTAGGTATTCTATCGGGGAAAGCCTTGCATGCCATTCCCTTTTTTCTATCATAATATACACATTTATTGCATATTACAACATATAAACTCCCTTCCATTTTTTCAACTATTGCACTCATATTTTTTTTTGTAAAGATATAAAAATATTTATTACTTTTGCAAAGTAATTTACAAGGAGTGCCTACTCAACAAAAACTCCAATTTTTGAAATACACAGGCACAGATTCTACTATATAGTGGGTTGTGTTCATGTGTATTGAGGTTTGGAGTACCTTGTTGAGTATGGATGTAGCCCACTTCCTTTTTATAATAAACAGCCTTTAGGATTACAAAGGTTAAAATTAAAAAATAATATTATAAACAAAAATAATTAATTAACATATTATAAATTAAATACTTAACAAAATGAAAAAGGTTTTAATGATTTTAGTGATTGGAGTTTTAATGACAAGTTGTAAAAAAGAAACAACTTATACTTTAAAATGGGATACAAAAGGAGTTTCTGAGATAACGACAGATATTATTATTATGGAGTTTTCAACTGATAATGAAGTTGTAAAAAACAACGCTATAAGTAATATTCAGAATGGCAGTGAATATTCTTATACTGCCGATGAAATGGCAAGAAAATGTAAAATTTACCTAACATGGAGTTATCAAGGTTCATCAACAACACGGTGGGTAAAACAAGTTTTTTATCTTAAAGAAGGAGAGAATACGGAAATTGTAGTTGATGATAATACAATGGTTGGCACGACTGAGCCGTAATATAATAGTAATTTATAAATTTTAAAATAAATATGAAAAAGTTAATGTTAATTTTAGTGGTTGCAATGCTGTTTATTTCAAATGAAATAAAAGCGCAAAATAAAGGATATGAAGGAATTGTTAATACAAATATTCTTTTAGATATGTGTTATGATGAGATGTTTTTGGGGGCCAAATATACAAATGGATACAGATTCAA
>JAQVNO010000092.1 GCA_028703095.1 Bacteroidales bacterium | reverse complement strand
AAGGAGGTGTGGAAGCCAGCATGTATTATATTTTTAAACATAAGAAAACATACAAACGAAAAGAAATTCCATGTCCTATATTTTAATAGTTAGCGGCAATGAAGCAAAAAATAATTTATATTTTACTGTTATGCTGTCCCTTGCTTACTATAGCTCAGCAGAGCAATGAATATTTGCTTTGGGCTGCCGATGCTGCTAAACAAAAAGATTTTCAATCAGCAACTTACTTTTATCAAGAATATATCAAACAAGGATATCCGTTAGATGCCAAAGTGTATTTTTTGTACGCTCATGCTTTACATAAATCCTATCAATATCTAGATGCAGAATTGATGTACGAAAAAGGACTAAAGATCGACACGCTTAAAGCTTTTCCCGAAGGTTTGTTTGAACTGGCTATGGTAAAAAAAAATCTTTCCAAATATAAGGAAGCTATAGAATTACTTCAAAAATATCAACTTTTAAAGACTTCCGATACACTAATTTCTTCTAAAAGACTGCGGTCTGAAATTGATATCTGCCAAAAAGCTACTTTTATTCTTTCTGATACTCTCCCTTTGTACATCGAACAATTTAATACTATTATTAACACATCCTTTTCCGAATTCAATCCTATGCAATTAGGCGATACAGCTTTGTATTTCTCTACCTTGCGTCCAATTACAACTAACTCAAGCACACATATTATTGAAGATTTTTATATTTCAAAAATCTATGCCACCAAGTATGAAATAAACGGATTTTCAGAGCCTAAACCTATTTCAAAAAAAATTAATCATCCTAAATACGACAATGCCAACTTTTGTTTTAATCAGGATAAAACTAAACTATACTTCAGTCGTAAACAACCCAATCAAAAAACGAAAATATGGGTTTCAGAATTAGTAAGAGAGAAATGGCAAAAACCAAAACTTTTGCCGTCCGTCATTAACCATCCCGATGCAAATAACACCCAGCCTTTTCTTGTTACATTAGATGAGAATAATGAAATTTTGTATTTTGTTTCCGACCGTCCTAAGGGTATCGGTGAAATGGATATATGGTTTGCTGTTATAACAAAAGATCATTTTGGCGAAGCCATTAACGCCGGAAGTAATATCAATACTCTCGGGAATGAAATTACGCCCTTTTATTACACTCCTACTCAAACATTATATTTTAGCTCGGATTGGCATCCCGGCTTAGGAGGTTATGATATTTTTAAATCTAAAGGGGCCATGAGTAATTGGAGTGATCCCGAACTTATGGGGTATCCATTCAACTCTCCGGCAAACGACATTTATTTCACGATAAATGAAGTAGACTCTGACGGTTTTTTTACTTCAAATCGAAAATCAAGTTATGACATAACACAAGCGACTTGTTGTAATGATATTTTTCTTTATGAATGGAAACCTGTTATACAAAACATTCAAATTGATACAATTCCTGTTAAAGATACGATGGATATACCTTTGCTGCTCACTAAAATATTACCCATTAATTTATATTTTCACAATGACGAACCCGATCCGAAAACAACAGCTGTAACAACGAACAAAAATTATAAAAATACATTGGATGAATATTTTTCTTTACAGGAACTTTATAGAGAAGAGTATTCAAAAGGATTGGAAAATAAAGAAAAAGAAGAGGCTATTGCAACTATTGATGCTTTTTTCAAGGATTATGTACAAAAAGGATATGAATTATTGGAAATGTTTTCCTCTTTATTAATGAATGATTTGCAAAGAGGTAAATCTATAAATATAACCGTTAGTGGATTTGCAAGCCCTTTATTTTCTGACGAATATAACATAAACCTCTCTTTACGAAGAATTGAAAGTTTGAAAAATTATTTAAGAGAATACAACAATGGTGTTTTTATTCCATATATGGATAGTACTAAATCTAACCAATTACATATAATCAATGCTCCTAAGGGTAAAACCATGGCTAATCCGTATGTAAGCGATAATCCCAATGACAAACGAAATTCTATCTACAGCATAGCTGCAGCCTTTGAAAGAAGAGTACAAATTTTTGGTTATGATGAAGATACAATAATAAAGACCCTATTTCTTTCGGTTCCGGATTCTTTGTTAACGTTTATTTCGACACCGGGAGTTACTGATTATATAAAATACATTGAAATAAAAAATTTAGGGAAAGACACCATTTATTTAAAGGATATACAAACAAATAGCAAGATGTTTCAAGTAAGTATGGAAAAAAACGTTTTAAAATCAAATGAGAACACTTATCTAAAAGTTACTTTTACAGAAAGAGCCTTTCGCTTTTCCCCATTACTGCAAATTACAATAAAAGCAAGTAAGGACAGTGAACATAAAGATATTATAATAAATTGCCTGTTAGAGAAATAATCAACACTGTAAGCTTAATTAACCAATGTCATTTCATCCACAAGATGTTTTGCTCCTGCAAATTTATCAATTATAAATAAGACAAAACGTATATCTACCGAAATGTTTCTGCATTGGTCGGGGTCGTACTGAATATCGCTCATAGTTCCTTCCCAACATCTATCGAAATTCAATCCTAACAAATGCCCTTCAGCGTTTAATATGGGACTGCCCGAATTGCCGCCGGTAGTATGATTGGTAGCAATAAATGCAACCGGCATTTCACCATTGGCATTGGCATACTTACCGTAATCTTTATTTTTATACAGTTGTTTTAATTTATCTTCAACCACATAATCATAAATATCAGGATTTTCTTTCTGCATAATTCCTTCTATGGTAGTATACGGCAAATAAGCTACTCCATCGGCAGGAAAGTACCCTTTCACTTTCCCATACGTTAATCGCATGGTCATATTAGCATCCGGATAAAATATCTTATTGGGTTGCATTTCCATCAATGCAGCTATCCATACTCTTTCTAAACTATCTAATGTTAATTGCATCTGAATTAATTTCGGATAAATTTCCGCCGAATACTGTATCCTTAACGGATAAACAAGCCTATAGGCTAAATCCTTTTGCAAGGTTTTGTATTGGGATGGTTTATATTTTTCAAGGAAACTGATTAATTTCTCTTGATTCACAAAAACAGAACCACCATAGATATCATCAGCCATTTTAGAAAAATCACCTTTATACTTTTTATCAAGAGCCTTAAACTCCTCCGGTAATTCCGATTTATCCACTTGAGCATAATACTTTTTCATTAACACAACAAACAATTCTTTATCAACTTTTGCATTATAGTTCTTGAAAAAGCCTTTGGCTATTTGGATAAAGCGTTGGCGAAGGGTATTTAATGTTTCCTCCGACATGTCCGGATTTTGTTCGCTTTCATCTATCAAACGGGTAAAGCTCATTGCAAAATTCAACAACTCAATCGCTGCTACACTTTCTCGGAAATAAGCTGCAGAAGTATGTATCGGAGTATATTGTTGATAAAAATTCTCCAAAGCAGGTAATAAGCCTTTATACCTGTCGTTTCGAGTCTTATCTTCTTGTATCCAACGGATAAATTCAGCTTCGAGAGCTTGCTTTTTAGAAATAACATCCAGGCGTTTTAATCCTTTGTTTTCGCCTATCCATTTTTTCCATCCATTGGCAATGCCGGCACTTTTAGCAGCATACTGAATCCGAATTAAAGGATCCATATCCATATAACGTTTTATAATATCTAAACGTTGGGTACGCAAATCAATGGCAATAGGGTTGATATGATTCTGAACAAGATCTACGCCCCAGGATGTCAAGAACTGCTGAGTACTTCCCGGATATCCAAAAACAAAAGTAAAATCATCTTTCTCAACACCTTTCAATGAAATAGTTAAATGTTTTTTGGGTGTATACGGGATATTATCTTTCGCATATGAAGCAGGTTTATTGTCTTTATCGGCATAAATTCTAAACACGGAGAAATCACCGGTATGGCGAGGCCACATCCAGTTATCAGTATCTCCACCGAATTTTCCTATATTAGATGGAGGAGCCCCTACCAGACGAATATCTTTAAAAACTTCATTTACAATTAATATATATTGATTGCCTCCGTAAATAGGTTTGATGACTGCCGTATAATGTGTGCCTTTCGTAACTTCGGTAATAATTTTACGCATACTTTCATCAATAGCCATTTCTCTTTGCTGCTCGTTCATAAAATCAGGGCATACGTTGATGAGAACTTCTTTTGTAACATCTTTCATATACACTAACAATGTAACCGTAAGACCGGGAATTGGCAATTCTTGTTCTTTATTCATTGCCCAAAAACCATTGGTAAGGTAATCATGTTCAAGACTACTCTGTGATTGTATACTTCCATAACCGCAATGATGATTGGTTAATAGTAATCCTTTATCCGAAACAATATTTCCGGTACATCCCCCACCAAATAAAACAATAGCATCTTTTAAACTTACCTGATTGACACTGTATATATCTTCTGCTGATAGTTTCATGCCTTTGGCTTTCATGTCTTTTTCGTTTAACAGTTGCAATAAATACGGCAACCACATACCCTCATCTGCTTTTACCGGCAGTAAAAACAATATTATAATCGTAAAAATTCCTAATCTCTTCATATTTCTTTTTTATTTATTAAATTGATTTGCAAAAATACATGAAAATTCCATATCATATACTTTAGCCTATAAAAATATTGAATCAGAACTGTTAATCTTTTGAATTTAGTTACAATATAAAATTCAAATTATTATATTTTTTAGCTATGCAAACACCACACCTATTATGGTTATAATCTAGCCTCCCCATCCGGGTCCACCCCTCTAAATCTCCCCAAACGGGGAGACTTGGCTGTATTGCGTGTTGTGAGAGTATTGCCTTGTAGGGTTGGTTCATTTTTTATATGATTTCGTTTTGCAAAAATATACTTTTATTTTTATCCATAAAATTCACTACATTAATTTTTAAAACCAAACACTTATAGTAAAAGGGACAGATGGTAAATTACCCCCTTAACAACTCCAAAGCAAAGAAATTAATCCAATTATAAAAAGAAGTCCATAAACAATTGCTCCTAATGTAATACTTAAATCCATAAATTTAAAAATAGGATTTGAATTTTTCTCATTATCCTTCTCCCTATGTTCCTTTGCTTTTTCTTCCATTTATAAATTATTCTTCGGTTAATGTTTTTCTTATTTTCTCTTTCTTATTGTCAATTATAATTTCTAATCTTTTTGTTACTTCTTTTTCTATATTAAAATCTTTTTGTGAAGTAAGATTTTTATCTGACAAAATATCTTTCTTAATTTCATTTGTAACAGATTCATAGAATGAAAAAGTGTACTCTTTGAGATTATCGCCATATCCATAAATTTTTCCCATACCCTCTTCTTCAAGAACTTTAATAGCTAAATAATCTATCGTCATTTCTTTGGTCTCTGGTTCTGAAAGAGCTGCAAACATAGAAGATGCTGCTTGTCTATTCAAATTTAACAGAAACTTTCCAAGACCTTCAATTTTTGCTAATTTTGTAAGCAATTTCAAACTGCCTAAACCAAAAAATTGAAGTCCATATCCTATAATATCATTAGTTGTAATATCAAAACTTGGGTCTTTTGCCCTTTGAATACCAAGCATTCCTTCATACATTAATCCAAGATATGGTATAGCTGTCATTTTAGAAACTAAATTAACCCATTTATAATTTGTAACCATAGCCTTATATCTTGTGCTATTATTCTTAGAAGGAGGTTTGATATAATATCTCCCCGTCGGATCAACAAACATTACCGGATTATTCGCACAATAGGTATAGGGTGAAATGGAAGGATATTTCTCAAACATCATAGTTTCAAAGCTGCACTCCTCTAAATCAATACAAGTGGAGAATTGCCCCACAGCGTATTGATAGTTTATTGCCTTGAAATTATTAACTATATAATCCTTCATCGCTTAGCTTTAGCCTTGTTTTGCTGTTTTTAATCCTTTATTCTCCCATACACTTATAATAAAAGGGATAGATGGCAAATTACCTAATTTGACACACTGCCCGGAATGTAATATAATCCTTTTAAATTTAAAGTAGTATAAACATTTTTTTTATTTGTATAAATTTTTTTTCCATTTATATTAACTTCCCTATTATAATCGGAAATTAAATCAAATTCTAAGTCCTTTTCAAAATAAGGATTTAAAATCAATTCATATTTTTCTCCAACTTTAATTATTTCATATTTCTCTTTTTTTTTAGCTTTTACTGAATAAATTTTATACCAATACCAAATTTTAGATTCGTTTTCTCCTTTTAATTGACGACTCACATCAATTTCATATATTCCTTTTTGAAATTTAATATTTCTAACTATAAAAGTATCTCTAATTGCTTTTTTATCTTTGAAAATTGTATCAATTGGATTGCAAAAAAAACATTTATTTGTTATAAAATTAAAATCTTGTTTTTTGACATTAATATCCATCTTATATGATGTAAATAACAAAAAAATAATAAATAGTGTTAGTTTTCTCATTTTTATTAGGGTTTAGAATATGAAATGGATTTAATAAAATTTATAGTTTTCCAACTTATTATTACACCTCCAATTTTTTCAGGAAAAGGTAAAGCCATTATTTTAACAGTCATATGATAATCACCAAGAAAAAACAGATTAGCTCTACCATGTGCATCATCATAAAAAATATTGGGTTTGCCATTATCAAATGCAGGTTTTTCAGATATTCCCGTAATCATAGAAATTTTTCCACCTTCATACCCTTCTGCAATTTCATGCCAAATCATGTCACCAGGAGTATTTACTTGACCATCTAAAAATCTTCCTTTGTTTACATTATATTCTTGATATGCATTAACATGTGTAACATTGCCATTTGCATCTTTTTCAACTTTATTACCCATACAAGCACCAATATCAAAAAACTCCCCAGATGATGTTGTTTCATTATTAGTTGCTCTAATATTAACAGTTACATCTTGATCATTGATCATTTTTTGCATATATTTTTCTTCCTTTGTTTTTGCTTTTCCTCCGATGATAGAAACTTTTCCATAGGAATTCATTTCAAATTTTAAGTTTTTTGATTTACTTGCCATGTCGGCTAAAGCCCCATCAGCTTCATCTCCTGTAATTACAACTGTTTTCCCCGTCGGGTCTACATACTTCATCGGATTATTCGCACAATAGGTATAAGGAGAAATAGAAGGATATTTCTCAAACATCATAGTTTTAAGGCTGCACCCCTCTAAATCAACACAAGTGAAGAGTTGCCCCACAGCGTATTGATAGTTTATTGCCTTGAAATTATTGACTATATATTCCTTCATCGCTTTGCTTTAGCTTTGTTTTTCTGTTTTTAACTCTTTATTCTCCCAAACACTTATAATAAAAGGAACAGATGGTAAATTACCCTACCAAATTTGATTTTCGTTAACATCTTTATTATATTGTTTAATTTGAACTAATTTTATCGTTAATGATTTTAATTTATTTTTTGAAAACGAATTGTTTTTAAGAAATAAAAACAATTCTTCTTTTTTATCAATATCGCTAAAAGTAATTGTTTTACCGTTATACATAAAAACATAATAATATACCCTATGTGGCCCAGAGCTTGTATATGAATATATCCCGATATCGTTGTCCTTCGCAATAATAGGCAGTATACATATACCTAAATTTGATAATGAATCTCCATATAATTTTTCTAAAAGTAATCCTTTAAAAGGGAATATTTTATCAGGTAATTTATATTGTTCTTTTTGTAAGACATTACATGAAAATAGAAAAAACATATTGATAATTAAAATTACTTTTATTATTGATTTATTCATTATGGTTTTATTGTTTTAAAATTACTTTTAAATAAATACTTTTTATAATTTAAATTTATATCTCTATCTCCTTCTTTACCATATTTTTGACGATATTCTAAACGTGATTTATATTCAAGCATTACAGGTTTTTGCTCTTTAGTTCGTAATGTTTTATTTGAAAAATCAATTTTTATTTGTTTACTATTCAAATGAACACTTTCATGCGTTCCTATTCCATTAATTTTTTCATCATCATTAAAACCATTATATCTATCATTAGCATTTGGTGTTACATCAGCAGTTGAAATTGTTATTGTAGCATTTTTATATTCTCCATTGCTTGTTAAATCATTAATATCTCCTAAAGTATTACCATGTATTTGATTCCCTTCATTGTCAAAAATTGCTTTATCTGTTAATGCAAGTGTTATTTTAGTTTCCTTTTTAACCATATCCTTAAACGCTTCTTTTCCTGTCTCTGTTTTACTCATCGCTGCATATATTCTAACTGCATCTTTTGAAGCAATATCTTTATTAATTTGAACATTACCTTGTTCATCAATTGAAAATCCTTCAACCTCTTCCCCAGTCGGGTCAACAAACCCTACCGGATTATTCGCACAATAGGTATAGGGAGAGATGGAAGGATATTTCTCAAACATCGGGTCTCTGCTTATAAACGTAGGTGGGGCATAATAGCGAGCGGAGTAATAGTACATATTATTCTCCTCATCCAACTCTTT
>JAQVNO010000091.1 GCA_028703095.1 Bacteroidales bacterium | reverse complement strand
AATGGCAAAATCCAAAAATCTACAAACAATTGCCTCCCAGTATAAATCTACTGTGGATACTGTTTTGGTTTCTTTTACTGATCGTAATTTCGGTCATTACGGACCGGAACCCGGACTTATAGGAAAAATATTTGCCCAAAAACCTCAAAGTGGAATACAACTTATGAAAGGCGACATGGGCATGTATGTACTCAATGTGGTTGAAATCAAAATGCCATCTTCACTTCAGATGAATAATAATCAGGCACAAAATACAGAAATGCAACAACAACAACAAAGCATGATGTACCAGAATAAAGTTCAAAATTCAAGCATGCCATCCCTGAAAAAAGTATATAAAATTGTAGATAACCGCTATAAAGTATTTTAAGAATTAAAAAAAACAAAAATGAAAACAAAGTTAACCCTATGTATTACATTATTAATAAGCTTGATAGTAACTTCTTGCAGAGATAAAAACGCTCCGGAAGAAGTAGTAAAAAATTATTACACCCATTTATTAAAGGGAGAATATGAAGATGCTAAAAAATACCTGACCGAAGACCATCAAAGTTTTTGTGATTTGTTAATAACAGTAACTCCGGAAGAGGAAAGAACTAAATTAGCAAAAACAGATGTGTCGATAAGAAATATAACATGCGATATAAAAGATGATACAACCGCTATTTGTTCGTGTGAAATTAAAACTAAGCTTGAGGGTGATGAAAAATCCATCAAAGAACCGGTCAAGTTAAAAAAAATTGATGGCACATGGTATGTCAATCAAGGCAAAGAAAGTTTGATGGGAGATGAAGAAGTAGTTCGAGATGTTCCCCAACCTACTTCCGAAGAAGAAATATTAACAGTTGATACTCTCGAATCAGAAGAAAACGTCAAAAAGATAGAATAAACTGTGGTTGATTGTAAGTTATAAAGGCTGTTCATTGAACGGCTTTTTTTATATAGGCTCACGATGTTGAAAAAGAAACTATTTATAGTATGTTTACTCGTTATTTTTTTACTGTTTTTATTTGTATTCCTTTATCAAAAAATAAGTAATCAGAAAGAACGGAAAAACACTTACCAACTAAACAGCTATGAACTTTCACTGCTCAAAGAAGGAGATCTCATTTTTCGACAGGGATTCGGATTGATTAGTGATATCATTGCCGGTAGAACAAAAGAAACCTATACAATTTCTCATTGTGGTATTTTATGCAAAGACTCCAACAATGAATGGATAGTGATTCATACGGTATCAAATACCTTAGCTGAAATTGACGGTATACAATCTGATAACCTAAGCAGATTTGTGAAAAACAGTAAAGAAAACTCGATTCTGATACTCCGCTACAAAAACGCTTGCGATAGCACCAATACACTCATTAAACAAAAATCTTTCTATTATCTAAACAAACAAATAGCCTTTGACGATAGTTTTGACATGCAAGACACAAGTGAGTTTTACTGTACAGAACTCATACGTCATATATTTCTGGATGTTTACCATGTAGATATCTACAACTTACACACTGAAACCTCCTATGATGTACTTGGGTTTTCTCCCTTTTGGGACAAGAAAACTTTTGAACCTATCCTTTCGCACCAAGGAAAGAAAACAGACTAAATAGTCAAAATAGTGTACAAAATTTCCAAATAAATTCAGTATTTTTAGCCAAACATATCAAAAAAAATATACTTTTGCAAACACTTAAACAAAAATTTTGTTTAAAAAAATAATTATAATAAAAAATGTATAGATTAGTATTATTACGACACGGGGAAAGCATATGGAACAAAGAGAATCGATTTACAGGATGGACAGATGTGGATTTAACACCCAAAGGAATGGAAGAAGGAAAGCAAGCCGGCAGAATCATGAAAGAAAAAGGCTTTTCTTTTAGATACGCCTATACTTCCTATCTCAAAAGAGCTATTAAAACCTTGTTTCTTGCTATGGAAGAAATGGATGAGTTATGGATACCGGTAGAAAAAACATGGAGATTAAACGAAAAACATTATGGATTTCTACAAGGACTCAATAAAAAAGAAACCGTTGATACATATGGAGAAGAAAAAGTATTGTTATGGAGAAGAAGTTATGACATTGCACCTCCGCCTATTCCGGAATCTGATTCCAAACACCCTGTCAACGACATTAAATATAATCATCTCCATGAAGAAGGGTCTACTCCGGGTACAGAATCCTTAAGAGATACCATTCATAGAATTATCCCTTATTGGGAAAATGAAATTACCCCTAAACTAAAAGCATACAAAGAAATCATCATTGGCGCTCATGGAAATAGTTTGCGTGCTATTGTAAAACATGTTAAAAAAATCAGCGACAATGATATTATTTCCTTAAATTTACCTACAGGTATTCCTTACGTATTCGAATTTGATGATGATATGCATTTAATCAAAGACTATTTCTTGGCAGACGATGCTACCCTCAAAGCCTTAATGGAAGAAGTCGCTAACCAAGCTAAAAAATAAAATGTCTAATCAATGGGTCATACCGGATGTACATGGATGCTTCCACACTTTAAAAAAGTTGCTGGAACAACAACTGCATATATCCAAAGAAGATGAACTGTACTTCTTGGGAGACCTGATTGACAGAGGTAAATATTCAAAACAAGTATTGGATTTACTCATTAGCTTAGAAAGCGATGGCTATGCTATTAAAGCCATTAAGGGAAATCACGAAGAATATTTTACCAAAGCATACTATAGCGAATTATCGCATAAACCAAGATTATTCGGAAAAGCAAACAGCAAAGATTTTTTGTTTTGGGAGTCTGTAGGCGGAAAAGAAACTATGGAGAGTTTCGACGTAAAAAAAATGAAAGACATTCCCCTCCATTATATTGAATGGGTGGAAAAGCTCCCTTATTATTACCTCACTGACAACTATGTCATTGTACATGCCGGATTGAATTTCTCTAAAAAAAATCCTTTTGAAGATACGGATTCTATGCTTATCAACACAAATTTTATTGTTTCCCCCAATAAAATCGGCAATAGAACCATTATACACGGACATAGACCACTTACGTTAGAAGGAATAGAAACGCTCATCAACGAAAGAGACAACTATCATTACATCTGCCTTGACAATGGTTGCTATTACGAAGAAGATGAATTTTACGGAAAACTTCTGGCTTTCAATTTACAAAGTCTCGAATTAGTCGCACAAGCAAACATTGACAGCTAATGAGAATCGATATACTTACACTATTCCCGGAAATGTTTGAGGGTGTTTTTTCACACTCCATATTGAAACGTGCCCAAAAGAAAGCTTTGACAGAAATACATCTTCACAATATACGTGACTATGCTACCGATAAGCATCACAAAGTCGACGATTATCCCTTTAGTGGTGAATCGGGCATGGTGATGAAAATAGAACCCATCGCCGCTTGTATCGAAAACTTACAAAAAGAAAGAGTATATGATGACATCATTTTTTTAACTCCCGACGGAGAACCCTTTCACCAATCGATGGCAAATCAATTATCGATGAAAACAAATATACTGCTCTTATGCGGCCATTATAAAGGTATTGACGAAAGAGTCAGAGAACTGTTCATCGCAAAAGAAATATCCATAGGCGACTATGTACTTTCCGGTGGAGAACTCCCCGCAGCTGTGCTCTGCGATGCCATGGTCCGTTTGATACCGGGGGTACTAAACAATGAAACCTCTGCCCTCTCCGATTCTTTCCAATATGAATTATTATCTCCTCCCGTTTACACCCGACCTTACGATTACAAAGGACATCGCGTGCCGGATGTTTTACTCTCGGGAAATGAAAAGTTAATTAATGACTGGAAGTTGCAAAAAGCAATCGATAGGACCCAAAAGAAACGTCCCGACTTATTAAAAGACAATGAATGATATGCCCTATTTCCAATACATACAATCATGAACGAAAAATTATCAATGCAAGAATTACAGAGGATTGACGTAGCGACATTCAAGCAAAGTGAAAAGTTGCCTCTAGTCGTTATCCTTGATAATGTACGCAGCATGAACAATGTAGGCTCTGTTTTTCGTACGTGTGACGCTTTTCGCATTGCTCATGTCTATTTGTGTGGCATTACGGCTCAACCTCCACATAAAGAAATAGAGAAAACTGCACTCGGCGCTACCGAATCGGTTGATTGGAGTTATGTAGCATCTACTGCCTCTTTGGTAAAAGAATTAATAATGAATAACTATCAGGTTTATGCCGTTGAACAAGTTAAAAACAGCATCCCATTGACAGACTTCACCTCCGATTTTTCACAAAAAACCGCCCTTATCTTCGGGAATGAAGTAATGGGAGTTGAACAAGATGTTATCGATCTGTGTAACGGATGTATTGAAATTCCGCAATTAGGCACGAAACATTCATTAAATATCTCTGTCAGTGCGGGCATCGTACTATGGCATCTGTTTTATAGTTTCACAAAAAAATAAGAAAGAACATGAATACACATTCAAAAATTACTTTTCCTCCCGCTAACATTTTAAATCCTTTACCGGTGGTCATGGTCAGTTGTGGGAGTCATCCGGAAGAATATAACATCATAACCATTGCATGGTGCGGCACCATTTGTTCCGAACCACCGATGTGTTATGTGTCCGTACGTCGCGAACGCCACTCCTACGACATCATTAAAAAAAATAGAGAATTTGTAATTAACTTGGTGTCTGAAAATCTCACCGCCATTACCGATTGGTGCGGAGTGCGTTCCGGAAGAAAATACAATAAGTTTGAAACCATGGCAATCACTCCTATCGCCGCAGAAAAAGTAAAAGCACCCCTCATTGCCGAATCACCGGTAAACATTGAATGTGTTGTTAAAGACATTATACCCCTGGGCAGCCATGACATGTTTATAGCCGATATTGTTGCCATACACGCACAAAAGAATTTACTCGACAAAAAGACAAACGCTTTGAAATTGGGAAAAGCTAATTTAGTTTCCTATAACCACGGACATTATTACTGTTTGGGTAATGAAATAGGCAAATTCGGCTTCTCAGTAGAAAAGAAAAAGAAATAAAGCTCAAAATACCTATTTTTCAGCATGCACAATGATTTTTTTGCTGATACTTTGCGTGTCGTTTTTTATTGTTAAAACATAGATTCCATTTTCAAAGTATGACACATCTAACTGAAGCTCATTTTGGAACGAAGGGTATTGTTTAAGTAATCTTCCCGAAAGATCATATAGTTGAATGATTTCGTTGCCTTGCAATCCATTAATCCAAAGTTGTGTATTTGTGGGATTCGGAAAACATTGAATGTTGTTTTTAACAACTTCCGGTAAAGACAGCTTTTCTTTATTAATATAATGTACTGCTATGCTATGGCAATAATTATTTATGGCGGATAATGAATTATTATAATACATTGTCAAATCTCCATTCAATTCACGCCAGGTATTTGCTTGCAAGCCACCAAAATATTTTGCTTCTATGGCGTTATTATACATATCATATACATATTCTTCTTTGAAATCATTGTACCAATTATCATTCAACCAAACTTGTCGTGTTCTCGATAATAAACTGCCATAATCATTGTATATTATTGCTAACTGAGAACTATTTTCCCAATCCGTTGCCGTTTTGTCCATATAGAGAACACTTACCGTATTTTCTACATAATCATAACTTGCTTTCCAATTCTCTTTCCATTGAGACGAATACGTAAGCCAATCACTCTTAAGTTCAAAGAGTTTATTTCCCAATGCATTATTGGTATATTCAATTTTAAAATTGTTTACCCATTTATTTTGATTCCATAATTGGTAAACCAACAATAACATATTCTCATTCTCATCATAAGTATAAAGGTATTGTTCATAAGGTTCTCCATCAACAGTAAAAGTTTCCGATAATATATTCCCGTTGGTATCGTATATGTATTCATACTTATAGCTTTCTTTTGGAGGGCTAACGGCATAAGAATAAGTAACATTTTCCAATAAGTTATTCTTTGCATCGTATTTCATGAGATATAATTTAACCGTATCCCACTGTATCATATTCCATCTGCAATTGCAAAGCGATACCTCATTGTGGTTTTCATCGTATTCGGTAATGGTTTTTGAAATCATTTTCCACATATTATCTTCAAACATTTCATACGTTTCTATAACTACTAAATCATTCTCACTATAAGTATAGGCGTATCTCTCAATTTCAACCCAATCTTCTTCCCATTCAAAATAGTGCATATGCACTAATCTATCCTCATTGTCATAGGTATAAACATTTTTTTGGAGTTTTACCCAAATGGTATTACTTTGAACTTCCTTTTCTTTCAACACCAGATTTCCCTTTTGATTATAAGTACATACTTCCCGTACAAAAACAATATCATCCGTTTCATAACTATAATAACCATACACCAAAGTATCTGGCAACCAATAGGCATCAGCAGTTTGATGACATACTTTTTTTGAGGGATTTACTAAATTATTTAATGCTTGTGCATTAACAAGACCCATGTGTGAACATCCAATTAATAAAATAACTATTTTTTTCATAATTACTACATTTTATATTTTTACTATTACTATAGACGCAATAAAGCAGGAAATAGTTGCCTTGAATTTATAAAATTATCAAACTTCCACCATCTATAAGCGGACCTTTGTATAATTCAATGATTTCATAACCGAGCTTGTGTAAAAATTTTGTAACTTTTTCCCCTTCGGGAAAATAGGCAAAACTTCCGCAGACGAAAAGCTGTTTTCCATAAACACCCATACACCCGCCTATAAAACCGTTTTTAAAGCCTTTGAGGAGAATGCCCTCGGGTTTTACATAACAGTAATTCAAATTATTTTTCGATAAGACAGCAGCTATACCTTCATCGGAAGTAAGAAAAGAATCCTCTGCCAAAGGGAGCAAGGAACATCGCGTATACCCTTGTTTCACATGAATATATTTTCTGTCACCTTGCCGGTTTAGTATTGTTTTATCCGTAACATTCCGATTATGGATGATATACGTATCCGTTACAACTGCATTATAGGCTGTTGAATTATGTTTTAATTCGCCTACGGGTGTTAATCCAAATTGGAATTCAATTTTATACGATTGTAATACTTGTACATATTCCTTGGGAGTATTGGGTGCAATAATAAGCTTGTTGTTGATTTGACAAAAGAAAATATCGGGATGTCCGGCAATAGCATCATAGGTAATACCGCTGCCGGTAAACGCGATGCAGTCGCCCAAGTGTTGTAAGGTTTGGATAAGTTTTTCGGGCAAACGTGCATCGTGTATTATCAGCATTTTAATGAATGGCATAGGTAAATTCCCTTTCGGAAAGGGTGTCGTCGGTAAGGAATGTCAAGGTTTTAAATTGCATCAACAGATTGCTTTTATTTTGTTTTTGATATCCTATGGCAGCATTTAGTTGCGATGGATGTACCTTAATAACGATAGCTTCGCCTTTTTGTTTTCCCAATTCAAGCATAAAATTTTCTTTCCAGAGGGCAGTCATAACCAATTCTTTAAAAGACACCTGAAAAGGTCCTGCTACAAGCTTGGTTCCGTTGATGAGCCCTTCTGAAGGATGCAAGCCCATGCGCAGGATGACAACGCCATGTTTTTCAAACAACAGCATTAAATCCTTACTCCACGCTATGGCTTCTTCCAATGAAAGGGGCTTATATTGTCCGGTGCGATATAAATCCTCCAGATGGGTGTCGCTGACAACCAAAGTAGGATAAATGCGTGTGTATTTTGCTCCCCATTCTATAATCTGTTTTGCCGTCAGCATAGCTTTTTCATAGCTGTCGCCGGGAAGTCCTATCATCATTTGCAAACCGAGTTCAAAACCATGCTTGCGTATCATCCGGGCAGCCATTTCTACCTCTGCCTTGCCATGCCCTCTTCCGGCTTGCAGCAAAACCTCATCATCCAAGGATTGCGCTCCCAATTCGATGATTTTAACATGATAATGTTTTAAATTATCCAAAATCTCTTCCGTAATATAATCGGGACGAGTCGACAACTGTATGCCTTCTACCGCTCCCTTCTCCACATAAGGTTTGGTAATTTCCAGGTAGCGGTTTTGTTCAGTAATCGTCATGCCGGTAAAGCTCCCCCCGAAAAAAGCAATACGTTTATGAGCCTGCAAAGGCATGGTTTGTAAATACGCATCAATGGTAGTTTTAATATTCTCGGGATTGGGAGAGGCTTGTGTATCTGCTATATGGTATTGATTGCAATACACACAACGAAAAGGACAAGCTTTCTCGGGAATGAAAATCGGTATGGTATAATGTGTTTTCATGCAAACAAAGGAAGGTTTTGTTTCAAATAGTCTTCACTGAGATTGCCTTCGTTAAAGAGCAAATCTAGGATGCTTAAGTTGGGAATAAAAGCTGATTTATCATTAAACACCTGACGATAAGCATTGAGGTTTCGAAAAGAATAATCGGGCGATAGGCATTTTTTAGGATTAATAACCTGACGCAAATCCCTGCATTCGGCAGAAGTTTCTTTTACATAGCTTTCCGTTGGAAT
>JAQVNO010000090.1 GCA_028703095.1 Bacteroidales bacterium | reverse complement strand
TTCTTTGCATAACCCGTGGGCAGGAGGGTATTATCCTGTGGGATTGAGTTTCGAAGACTCTAATCGGATGATGGCGGAAGAGCCCGAATTATTTACATCCAAAGTTAAACAAAGCTTATGTCGTCAGGTGGCTGCTATCAATACACTTGCCTCTAAAGGCATGTATTTCTTCGATTATGGGAATGCCTTTTTATTGGAATCCGGCAGAGCAGGTGCCGATATCTTCAAAGAAGAGGGGACTTTTAAATACCCTTCGTATGTGCAAGATATTATGGGTCCTATGTGTTTTGACTATGGCTTCGGTCCTTTTCGTTGGGTGTGTACTTCGGCGAAATCCTCAGACCTTGATCTTACCGACCGTATAGCTATGGATGTGTTGGATGAAATAGCGAAGACGGTGCCCTCTGAAATCAAACAACAGATGTATGATAACATTCAATGGATAAAAGGTGCCAAACAAAACAATTTGGTTGTTGGTTCGCAAGCACGTATATTATATGCTGATGCAGAAGGACGTATTCAAATAGCTCGCGCTTTCAATAAAGCTGTCAGAGAAGGTTTGCTTTCGGCACCGGTAGTACTTGGCAGGGATCATCACGATGTGTCGGGAACGGATTCGCCTTTCAGAGAAACTTCCAATATCTATGATGGCTCTTCTTTTACAGCGGATATGGCTATACATAATGTAATAGGAGATGCTTTTAGAGGTGCCACTTGGGTCAGTATCCACAATGGCGGTGGTGTCGGTTGGGGAGAAGTTGTCAACGGCGGGTTCGGAATGGTGCTCGACGGAAAGGAAGAAACTGACAAAAAGTTGGAAATGATGCTGTTCTGGGATGTTAACAACGGCATTTCACGTCGTTCCTGGGCGCGTAACTCAGGGGCTGTTTTTGCCATCAAAAGAGCAATGCAACTCCATCCTTTTTTACATGTAAGCATCCCTTACTTTGTGGAAGATGAGTTGATACAATCTTTATTTTAATCAGTCTTGCCTAGTGTTGAAAAATTAAAGGAATTAATACTAAGAACATAACATAAAAAAAATTATCTTTGCAAATTAATTAGAAATTATAGATGGGAAAAGTAATTGCAATTGCAAATCAAAAAGGTGGAGTAGGAAAAACGACAACAGCAATCAATTTAGCCGCAAGTTTAGCGGTATTAGAACATAAAACATTGCTTATTGATGCCGACCCGCAAGCCAATACGAGCTCAGGATTGGGCATAGATCCGCATGTAGTAGCAAACAGTGTTTATGAAGTCATGTTGGGCGAATGTGAGATTAAAGAAGCCATTCAAACAACAGATATTCCAAACCTTTCCTTGTTGCCGGCAAACATAGATTTGGTGGGAGCAGAGTTGGAAATTATTCATTTGCAAGACAGAGAAAAAATGATGCATCGTATCATCAAACCTATTAAAGACGAGTATGAATTTATCTTGATTGATTGCGCTCCTTCTTTGGGCTTGATAACCGTCAATGCGCTTACCGCTTCGGATACTGTACTAATACCTGTTCAATGTGAGTATTTTGCTTTGGAAGGACTAGGTAAATTATTAAATACCATTAAAATAGTTCAAACCAATTTAAACAATAACCTGAACATAGAGGGTATTTTGCTGACAATGTATGATAATCGCTTACGATTAAGTAATCAAGTATTGGAAGATGTACGTATGCATTTTAAAACTCTTGTTTTCAACACCGTTATCTATAGGAACGTGCGTTTAGGCGAAGCCCCCAGTCATCAGAAACCGGTATTAATGTATGATGCTACTTCCAAAGGAGCATTCAATTATTTGAATTTAGCCCGCGAAATTTTGGTGAAAAATAACATGAAATAATTAAAATAGATGTCAGAAGGAAAATCATCTCAAAAAGGATTAGGTAGAGGCTTGAGTGCTTTGTTGGGAAATATATCACCCGATGAATCGGTGGTAAGTTTCGATTCCCCCAGCAGATTTAAGACGGCGGATTTTAGTATCATTGCCTTGGATTGTATAGAAACAAATCCTTGGCAACCGAGAAATGCTTTTGAAGAAACAGCCTTGACGGAATTGATGGAGTCAATCAAACAGCATGGTATTATTCAGCCTATTACATTAAGAAAGATAGCCTCGGGAAATTATCAATTAATTTCAGGCGAACGCAGAGTGAGGGCCGCACGCATGGCAGGCATGACACATATCCCTGCTTATATCCGCACAGCAAGCGATTTGCAATTAATAGAAATGGCTTTGATTGAAAATATCCAACGTGAAGATTTAAACCCTATTGAAATAGCTTTATCGCTGCAACGCCTCTTGGATGAATGTAATATGACACAGGAAAATTTAGCCCTTAGGGTAGCAAAAAGTCGCTCTTTGGTAACGAACTATCTGAGATTGCTAAAATTAGGAGTTAAAGTGCAACAAGCAGTCTGTAATAACCTCATCTCCATGGGGCATGCCAGAGCCTTGGTAATCATAGAAGATGAAGAACAACAGGAGAAACTTTTGGAAAAAATCATCGACAATAAATTAAATGTACGTCAGGTAGAAGACATGTTACGTAAGTTACAACAGCAAAAACCGGAAAAACAAATTAAAATAGGCTTACCCAAACACATGCAGCTAATGAAACAATCGCTGACGGAAAATCTGAAAACTAAAATAGATATCAAGTATAATTTGAAAGGAAAGGGTAGCTTGATTATTCGTTTTAAATCAGATGAAGATTTAAACCGTATCCTATCCTTGATTCAAAAATAACATTGTTCTGTGAAAAAAATAATATGCTTATTGGTATTGTTTTTTATGTCTACACTAACACATGCTCAGAATGATAGTGTAAGCCCAATCTCTATCCCGGAATGGAATGTTATTCGCAGCGATACCCTTGCCGTATCTATTCCTGCTACAGATAGTAACTTTAAAGATACATGTGCCAAAGAAAAAAAAATAAGAATACATTCCCCCAAAACAGCGGCCTGGTTATCGACCGCCATACCGGGTTTGGGACAAGTGTATAATCGCAAATACTGGAAAGTGCCTATCGTTTATGCAGGCTTGGGAGTGAGTGCTTTTCTAGTTTATTATTATCACAAAGAATATGTGTATTATCGTACCGAATATCGTTTGCGTGTAAGTCCATCTCTCGATCTTGTCAATGCAAATGTCGAGAATACACCTAACCCTAAATTAGCAAGCTACCCAACAGAGAATGTGTATGCCTACGAAAATTTGAATCGACGTAATATGGAATTGTCAATTATTGCGTTAAGTGTTTTTTATATCCTAAATATTGTGGATGCCGCTGTCGATGCACACCTGATGGATTTTGATGTCTCTGATGATTTATCCATGCAAATTATACCTTATGGTAGGAGTAATAATATGCAATATTATTCGTTTTTACATACATCACCCAATCTTGGATTCACATTACAATTAAACTTTTAAAAATGAAAATAGCTTTACTGGGTTACGGCAAAATGGGGGAGCAAGTCGAAATACTTGCTTACGAAAAGAAACATGAAATCGTTGCTTTTATCGACGATGAAGAAGACTGGAAAAAATACCATGAGCAATTTCTGACAGCAGATGTTGCCATTGACTTTTCTAATCCTAAAGTAGTAGTTTCTAATATTTATAAGTGTTTTGAACATCATATTCCTGTTGTTGTCGGAACTACCGGTTGGTATGAACACTTAGAAGAAGTAAAAGAAAAATGCAAAGCCATGAATCAGACTTTGTTTTATGCTTCTAATTTTAGTTTAGGCGTTAATATTTTTTTCGAGTTGAATCGTAAATTAGCGCAATTAATGAATGGGCACGAAGCATACGATGTAAGCATAGAAGAAACACATCATACTGCAAAAAAAGATGCTCCCAGCGGAACCGCTATCGTATTGGCAAACGATATTATTACCTATCTTTCCCATAAGGAAACCTGGATTAATGAAATAAACGATGTTAAATCCGAATTATCCATTAAATCACAAAGGCAGGAAGATAGTATTGGCACTCATATTGTTACTTATACTTCTCATATGGACGAAATCGAAATCAAACATACTTCTTTTAATAGAAAATCTTTTGCTATCGGTGCTTTGGCAGCCGCAGAATGGATAATCGGAAAAAGAGGAGTGTTTAAAATTAAAGACATGTTAACATTATAAAATATATACACATGAATATATCATTTGAATTTTTAATAATATACACCATTGTTTGTTTTGTAGGTACGTTTATAGGATTAATAGGTGTGTTTAAAAAAGCAGGCTATAAAGCTTGGTATGCCTTACTTCCTGTTTATAATTTATATATCTGGTTAAAAGTATTGGAGCGCCCCATGTGGTGGTTTGTTTTTATTGCCATGCCTTATCTGAATATATTTATGTTTATGCTGATGACATGGAAAACCATACGTATGTTTAACAAAACTACTTATGCCGTTTTGATTCCGGGAACTTTTTTCTCCTTTCTGTACATGCCTTATCTGGGGTTTTCCGAAAAAGAAATTTATAGAAAACACAGTGAGCTGCCTTCTGTTCGTATGGGGGTATTGAAAACGGAAGTGCTTAAGTCTAAAAAAGAACAAACAATAGAAAAAACCAAAGCAAGAGAATGGATTGATGCCATTATTTATGCGGTAGTAGCTGCTTATATCATCAGAGCATTTATGTTTGAATTTTATAAAATTCCTACTTCGTCCATGGAAAGTACTTTAATGGTAGGGGATTTCTTAGCCGTTTCGAAAATGGCTTATGGACCGAAAATACCTCAAACAGTTATTGCTTTTCCATTTGTACACCATACCTTGCCATTGACAAAATTTACAAAGTCCTATCTCGAATGGTTGAATTTACCCTATTATCGTTTCCCCGGAAGAAAGAAGGTAGAACGCAATGATGCGGTGGTTTTCAACTATCCGGATGGCGATACGGTGGTATTACAACGACAAAACGAAAGTTATTACGGCATAGTGCGCACCATGGAATTAGTATTTCAACACCCGAATCAATATGCCAATCAGCAATATATGGCTGATAATGTCATCTATCAATATGGGGATTTAATCCAAAAATACGGGGCTCAATATTATCCGGGTAAAGGAAGAGAGGTGGTGTGGAAAGAATACGACGTAGTAGCCCGCCCTGTCGATAAACGCGAAAATTATATCAAACGTTGCGTAGGTGTACCCGGAGATGTTATTGAGATAAAAAATGCAGTCTTATATGTAAACAACAACGTGGCTTATATTCCCGAGAATTTACAGCTATCTTATTATGTTTACAACAACAGTGTCGGCTTGAATCCGATGGTAAGAAAGAAATTAAATATCAACGAAGAAGACTTCCACTCAAGTTATGGTATTGATTATGCCTGCTTGAATCAAAATCAATTGAATCAAATTAAAACGTATCGAAATATTGATTCTGTAGTGGCGCTTATTCAGCCGCCGGGAGAATGGGATGCGGATATTTTACCCTATGACAAACGTTATCCATGGAACAAAGATAATTTCGGACCAATTACCATTCCGAAAGCAGGAGTAAGCGTTGAAATTAACGACTCAACCATTAAGTTATACGAAAGAATCATACGGATTTATGAAAACAACATTTTGGAAATTAAAAACGGCACTATCTTTATCAACGGCAAAATAGCTACTTCTTATACCTTTAAAATGAATTATTATTGGATGATGGGCGATAACCGTCATAACTCTGCCGATTCCCGTTTTTGGGGTTTTGTTCCCGAAGACCATGTAGTCGGAAAAACTGCTTTTGTTTGGCTATCCCTTGATAAATTCAAAAATTGGTTCGATGGGAAAATTCGTTGGCGTAAAATGTTCAGAAAAATAAAGTAATAGCGCAATCGTACGCTTATACGCCATAAAACAATAAAGTCTTTCGTGGAGATATTTAATAGGTGTTTGTATGAAAATCAGCAATGGGGTTGAGAAGTTCAAGCAAAAGAAAAGGCTCTTTGCTATTTACAAAGTTTTAGTTTATGTTTTTGCCGTTTACGGCTTTGTGTTAACAGCCGCTTTTTTAGGCGTAAAGTTCCATATTTTCAACGACCCGGGTGGCGTCGATATCAACGATCGGTATTTTCAATTGTCGGCAGAGAAGAATGTAAGTGAAGATAGTACTTACTTCCCAATAGCAGAAATGGCAGAATGCATGCATAGCTTGCATGTCTTAGATTATTTTTATCCCAAAAATGCCCGATTGATTTACAATGCGTTTATGCATCATCACGATGTAAATATTCTGAAACATGCCGTTGAAGCCGTTCATATTCGCCTTCAAGAGCATCAAGAATTCCGGCGATTGTTGAAAAATCCTGCCGGACTTCGGTATATGAAAGGAACTCAAAATGGAAACTCGCTTTTTGAATGGATGAATATTGAAGAATGGGAATATTTTAAAGCAGCAGTCGAAAAAGATGTAAACGTTATCGACAGTGTTGCAGAGCTAACAGATGTGGATCATCGCCTGATAGTAGCAGCCTTGGTGGGAGAACAAATGCGTTTATTTAATAGTGCACGGGAAACCTATAAAAATGTAATTCGTCCGCTGAAAATACTTTCTGTGGAATCACAGTTTTCGCTCGGTGTTACCGGTATCAAAGAATTTACGGCTATACAAGTGGAAAAAAACTTGAAAGATACGTCTTCTCCCTTTTATCTCGGTAAGAAATACGAATATTTACTTGATTTTCAAACCGAAGATCCTACTACCGAACGCTATGACCGTTTGGTAAATTACAGAAATCATTTTTGGAGTTATATGTATGCTGCTTTGATTATTAAGCAAATTGAAATACAATGGAAAAGAGCAGGTTATCCCATTTCCGATAGACCGGAGATATTAATTACACTCTACAATGTGGGTTTTGCTCAATCCAAACCCAATCCTAATCCCAAAGTGGGAGGCTCGCATGTAAGCATTAACGGTATGCGCTATTCGTTTGGTTCGCTGGGCTATGAATTTTTTTATTCCGGAGAAATGGCCGATGTGTTTCCCTATAAAAAACAACAAGATATGGATATAAATGCCAATCTCAATATAAGCTATTCATTGCCTAAAGAAGCCGTCGCTATGTCTAAAAAATTTAACGATAGCCTTGCCATCCCCACAACTTCTACAATAAGCGATTCATTGTAAAAAAGCATTTCAAAAATAATTTCTCCGAAATGCAGCTTTAAAAAGAAAATTGTTTACTTTTGCAACTTAATAAATTAAATAAATAATAAAAAAATAATAATGATGAAAAGAATATTAATAGTATTCATAGCCATAATGTGTGGTATAGGTTCTCAGGATATAATGGCTCAAAAGAAGAAAAAAGCATTTTCAGGAACTGTTAAGTTTTCCATTAAGTATGAAGGAGAAATTGACCCTCAAACTTTGGCAAATCTTCCGACAGAATCTACTTACATGGTTTATGGTAACAACACTAAACAAACAATTGATGCAGGTGGTTTTTTTCAATATGTGGTATCCGTAGGGGATTCTTCTCAGCAAAATATCATTATCGACCATCCTATGCAAAAACTGGTTATTAAAAAATCAAAAGAAGATTTCGATGAAGAATTGTCCGTTTTAAAATATACGGTAGTTCCTTCCGAGGAAACCAAAGTAATTTGTGGTTATACATGCAAACGCTATGATGTAACAGTCGAAAACTTAGAAGAAGGTGGCGAACAAAAACAGATTTGTTATACTACCGAAGAAATAGGTTTGGATGAACGTATCAACTTTGATACACCAGGTCTTAAAGGCTATACCTTGTATCAGGAAGATTTGATTGGCGATATTAAAATTATTTATGAAGCTACCGAAGTTAAAAAGAAAAAGATAAGCCCGGCAGAATTTCTAATGCCTGCAGGTTATCAGGTTATGACTTTTGATCAGTATATTGAGGCCATGAGAGCAAATCGTGGTGGCGGACAAGAATAAGAAACCAAACAGATAGAGTCTTTTTCTGTTAATGAAAAAGAAGTTATCTTGTGTTTTGTTTCCATTGACTCTTTGTTTTTTACGTAATTTTTAAAAAATCGAAAATTTATAATTATGATACATGAGAAATTATTAAAGCCTCAATCTATACTTATTGTAGGGGCTTCCAACGATGTTAAGAAACCCGGGGGAAAAGTATTAAAAAATTTATTGGATAGTAATTATAAGGGGAAAGTCTTCGCTGTCAATCCAAAAGAAAGCGAAGTGCAAGGGGTTAGCTGTTACGAAAAGGTAGAAGATGTTCCACAAGTAGATTGTGCTATCTTAGCCATTGCAGCCAAATATTGTCCCTCAACGGTCGATGTGTTGGCACATCAAAAAAACACCCGCGGTTTTATTATTCTCTCTGCCGGCTTTAGCGAAGAAAACGAAGCGGGAGCACTGCTGGAAAAACAAATTGTCAACACTATCAAAAGTGTTGGCGGCACCTTGATAGGTCCCAATTGCACCGGATTTTTAAACACACATTATTGCGGAGCTTTCGATGCTCCCATTCCTTCTTTGAGTGCAAAGGGAGTGGATTTTATTACCGGTTCCGGAGCAACGGCAGTGTTTATTAAAGTACAAGGTATGACCAACGGTTTGTCGTTTAACAGTGTGTGGGCAGTAGGTAACTCGGCACAAACCGGCATTGAAGATGTATTGGAACATTTGGATATGACTTTTGATACGGAAAAAAGTTCTCGGGT
>JAQVNO010000089.1 GCA_028703095.1 Bacteroidales bacterium | reverse complement strand
CCTTTAGTCAGAAGAGAATTCTGGAATATGATTTATGAAAGCGCCTCTCAGGGAGTTACAATTGTTGTTACTACTCACTATATGGATGAAGCGGAATATTGCAACCGCTTATGTTTTATGTCGAACGGAAGAATAGAAATCATGGGAAACCCCAATGATTTAAAAGAAAATTATCAGGTAAGTTCTATGAATGATGTTTTTCAAAAAATTATAAATCGATAAAGGAACCCGATGAAATCATTTAGAGCCATATTAATAAAAGAATTCAGGCATATTTTTAGGGATATGCGTACTTTAATCTTGATTTTTACTATGCCGATTGCATTGGTTATTTTATTTGGACATACCATCAAAAATGAAATTTCCAATACAGAAATAGCCGTATTGGATTATTCAAATGATACCTATTCAAGACTTTTAATTGAAAAAATGACGGCTTCTACCTATTTCAAAATCACAAAAAAACTACATTCTGAAGATGAAATAGAAAAAACATTTCAAAAAGGGCTCATTAATATGGCTGTTGTCATTCCGAGTAATTTCGAAGAAGACATCATGCGAAAAAAAGAAGCGAAGATACAATTAATTATTGATGCTTCTAACATAAATATAGCTACTACATTAGAAAGTTACGGAAAACAAATCATTGCCGATTTCCAAAAAGAAATTAATCAAAGCCTCCCTGATGTACAAGCTTTCGACATTAGTATGAAAATGCAATACAATCCATCACTTGAAAGTGCATATATGTTTATACCCGGAAACATAGCTTTAATCATGATTATTGTAACAGCATTGATGACATCTATCACACTATCAAGAGAAAAAGAAACAGGTAGCTGGCGAATGTTAGCCATTACACCCGTACGACAACTAACGATGGTTACGGCTAAAATTATTCCTTACATGCTTATTTCATTGATATGTACTTTTGTTGTTATTGTATTAGGAATTTTTATGTTTAATATGCCCATGCATGGCAGCATTTTCCTTCTGGCGTTAGTATGTATACTTTTTATGCTAACAGCATGTGCAATTGGCATTTTAATATCCGTTTACACCAAAACACAACAAGTAGCTATGATATTGTGTATGTTAGGATTGTTTTTACCCGCTTTACTGCTTTCAGGATTTATTTTCCCAATTGAAAATATGCCTTATATTATACAAGTAATTTCCCATATCATCCCCACCAAATGGTTTATTATTGCCCTGAAAGACATCATGATTAAAGGAGCCGGATTGCTCACTGTTTGGTTACATGTTACCATTTTATCAGGCATGACTTTGGCTTTGATAGGGCTAAGTCTTAAAAAGTTAATGTCAAAAAACGTATCTTAATCCAGTTTGTTTTTGTTTGTCAAAAGATAAAATATATTTATTTTTCTCAAACAAGATAAAAATCTTAAAGGATTATCTTAAAAAAAATAGTACTTTTGCAAACTATAATAACTAAAACATAACTTAACAAAGAATGAATATATTAAGAGAAAATATTGAACATTTAAATGATGTCATCACCATAGAAATTGATGAAACAGACTATCACGAGCAAGTAGAAAAATCATTAAAAGATTTAAAGCGCAAAGCTAACATTCCCGGATTTAGACCTGGTCACGTTCCTATGGGAATGATAAGTAAAATGTATAAGAAATCAATCGTTGCAGATGAAATATCAAAAATGATAAATGATAATTTACTGAACTATATCAAAGAAAATGATATCAATATTTTATTTGAACCTCTTGCATTACCCGATAAAACAAAAGGTGATTTTGAAAAAGAAGAAGAAAATTTCAGTTTCTCATTCGAAATAGGTATACATCCTGATTTTGAAGTTAGTTATGAAAAAACAAAAAAAATAAACTATTTAAAAATTAATGCATCCGAAAAAGAAATAGAGGAAGAAATAAAAAAACTCCAACATAAAATGGGTAAATTCTCCTCTACCGAAGAAGTCGTTGCCGAAGATATGCTATTGGTAACCGTACTTACCGAAGGCGATAATAAAGAAGAATTTACAGCTTCTTTGTTGTTGAGTTATATCAAAGATAAAAAACAAAAAGAATTTATCGGCAAAAAAATTCACGATGTTATACAAATCAATACTACTGAAATATTTAAAAGCGATTACGAACGATCAACCTTTCTTAAAACAAAAGTTGATGATTTAGTGAATGCTCCGGTAAATATAAGCATTAAGATTGATGCCATTCATCATATCGAGCCGGCAGAATTAAATGCTGATTTCTTCGAGAAAGCCTTTCCTGACAGTGATGTAAAAGATCTAAAATCTTTAAAAGAAAGCATAAAGAAACAAATAGAGTTATCGTATGAAAGAGACGAGAAAATGTTGTATCGCAATAAAATAATGAATGAATTGATAGAGCAAACAACATTTGAACTTCCCGATAATTTTATCAAACGATTTTTAGTTGTCAATAAAAGTGAGGAGTATACCAAAGAAAACATTGACGAAAAATATATTGATATTAAAAAATCAATAAGCTATCAATTAATTGAAGATAAAATATCGAAAGACGAAGCTATTAATGTTGACAATGATGAAATCCGTCAATACATTAAAGATTATATTCGAAGCAGTTATTTTGGCGTAGGCAATCAGGTTCAACTTCCAGAAGAGCAAGAAGTTCAAATAAATAGTTTCACTAATGAGATGATGAAGAAAACAGAAAATCTTAAAAACGCCTATGAAAACATCTTCTCTGAAAAAATTATTGCAGCACTTATCCAAAAAGTAAATCCAAAAATTGAAAATGTCAGTTTTGATGAATTTATGGCATCTGCGGCTGATAAAAAAAAGCCGACTGCTCCAAAAAAAGAAAAAAGTAAATCAGTCAAAAAATAAACCTATAATACTCTTTAACAATGAAAGATGAATTTAGAAAATATGCAGTAAAACATGCAGGCATCAATAGCATGACACTTCACCGTTATACATCGGTATTGAATGAATATATTACTCCCAATATCATAGAGGAAAGGCAGCTAAATGCTGTTTCCATGGATGTTTTCTCCCGTTTGATGATGGATAGAATTATTTTTATGGGCGTTCCTATTTTTGAAGACGTCGCCAATATTATTCAAGCTCAATTATTATTTTTAGAATCTGTTGATTCTAAAAAAGACATACAGATTTACATCAATTCACCCGGAGGTTCGGTTTATGCCGGACTTGGAATTTATGATACGATTCAATATATTGAGGCTGAAGTAGCTACTATTTGCACAGGAATGGCTGCTTCCATGAGTGCCGTTTTATTATGTGCAGGAGCTCCCAAAAAACGTTCCGCACTAAAGCATTCACGGGTAATGATACATCAACCCATGGGTGGTGCTTCCGGACAAGCTTCTGATATTGAAATTGAAGCAAGAGAAATTCAAAAAGTAAAAAAAGAATTGTACGAAATCATTGCTCTTCATAGTGGACAAACCTATGAAAAAGTATGGGCTGACTCTGATCGCGACCACTGGATGTCGGCAGAAGAAGCTAAAGCATACGGTATGATTGATGAAATATTACAAAGAGTATAATCATTAGCTTTTTATTATGGCTAAGAAAAACAGTAAAACGTGCTCCTTTTGTGGCAATCCCACCAATGATGATATATTGCTTTTAGACGGATTAAATGCCGTTATCTGTGAGAATTGCATTCAAACTGCCAATGAAATTATACGCAAAATAAAAAGCAGTAATACATCTTCTACCTCCCCTGCTTTCACTTTCGACAAGAAACCGTCTGATATAAAAACTTTTTTAGATCAATATATTATTGGACAAGAAGAAGCGAAGAAAGTAATTTCCGTTGCAGTCTATAATCATTATAAACGTATTCGTTATTATCAAGATCGACACGAAGAAGATGTTGAAATTGATAAATCAAACATTATCCTGGTAGGCGAAACCGGTACGGGAAAAACATTGCTAGCAAGTACCATTGCCAAATTATTGGATGTTCCTTTTTGCATCGCTGATGCCACCGTGTTTACCCAAGCAGGATATGTTGGCGAAGATGTGGAAAGTATTTTAAGCCGCTTATTACAAGCTGCAAATTATAATGTTAACAAAGCAGAAAAAGGCATTGTTTTTATTGACGAAATCGATAAAATTGCCCGTAAATCCGACAATCCCTCTATTACCAGAGATGTTTCAGGTGAAGGCGTTCAACAAGCTTTACTAAAGCTTTTAGAGGGCAGTATAGTGAATGTTCCCCCTGAAGGAGGCAGAAAACACCCGGAACAACAGTTTATTCAAGTTAACACTAAAAATATATTGTTTATTGCCGGTGGTGCTTTTGACGGAATAGAGAAAAAAATTGCCACACGTTTGAATACTAAAGTTATAGGCTATAAAAAGAAAGGGGAAAGTATCAAAGATGATGAGATGTTGAAACATATTACATCACAAGATATTCGTTCCTATGGACTTATACCTGAAATTTGTGGTCGTTTTCCGGTCATTACCCATATGAGCCCTTTGGACAAATCTGCCTTGAAACGCATTTTGTTAGAACCTAAAAATGCATTGGTTAAACAATATACTAAATTACTTGAAATCGACAATATAAATCTTCATTTCGATGATGATGCTATACTATATATAGTAGAAAAATCAGTAGATTTAAAATTAGGTGCCAGAGGATTACGTACTATCATTGAAAAAATAATGACTGATGCTATGTTTGATTTCCCTACTTCCAATCAAAAAAAATTGCATATTACCAAAAAATATGTTGAAAACAAATTATCTATCATTGTGTAATTATAATTAATTATAAATAAATGCATTAAGCTTATATAAAAATTATCTACATTAAAAAATGGAATTAAAAAAAATATTAACAATCTCAGGTAAGAACGGATTATTTCAAGTTGTTGTGCAGGGTAAAGATCGTATTATTGTTGAATCTCTCATTGATAAGTCACGTTTTCCCGTTTTCCCGTCTCATAAAGTCAGTTCCTTAGAAGAAATCAGTATATTTACCGAAACAGAAGAAATCCCATTGAAAGAAGTTCTTGAAAAAATATTTATAACTGAAAATGGCAATAAATGTATTGACCCTAAATCAGAAAACAATGCATTGAAAGTATATATGGAGAAAATTCTCCCCAACTATGATAAAAACAGAGTGTATGTATCTGACATGAAAAAGCTTTTTACTTGGTACAATACTTTACTTGAAAATCAGATGCTTACTTTTGAAGAAGAAAAAATTACGAAAGATTCACAATCTGCTAAAGAAGAATAAATCAATCTAATTCATACAATGGAAGAAACACTTATATGTTCCCAACAAGAAGAACTTGTAAGTATTGCTCAACAATTATTAGAAAAATATCCCGATAATCGCATTTTTGCATTAAACGGAGCAATGGGTGCAGGTAAAACTACCTTTATGAAATATCTTTGCCTGTATTTACAATGCACTGATGATGTTAGCAGCCCAACTTTTTCATTGGTTAATGAATACAACACACCTACAGTAGGAATTGTTTATCACTTTGATTTTTACCGCATCAAGCATAAAAATGAAGCAATAGATATGGGTTTTACGGAATATTTGGATAGTAGTAAGTATTGTTTTATAGAATGGCCTGAAAAAGTCGAATTATTACTTCCTCCCGATACCATTCATATTAAGATAAACGTAGATTATACACTGCCTGATAAAAAAAGGATATTTGTTTTTTAGTAATTATATTTGTTTTTCCAAAGCTTTTGCAAACGAAGACGCATTTCTTTTTCCCTTGCATTATCTCCCGGTTCATAAAATAATTTTCCACGTAATGTATCGGGCATAAATTCATGAGCTACAAAATTTCCCGGAAAATCATGGGCATATTGATATCCTAAACCATAATCCAAATCTTTCATAAGTTTAGTAGGTGCATTGCGTATCGAAAGGGGAACAGATAAATCCTTCGTTTTCTCAACCATTGCCAATGCTTTATCAATAGCAAGATAGGAAGCATTACTTTTAGGAGAACAGGCTAAATAAATAGCTGTTTGCGATAAGATGATGCGTGATTCAGGCATGCCAATCATCGTTACAGCTTGAAAACAATTTGTGGCTAATAACAAAGCATTAGGATTGGCATTCCCAATATCCTCTGAAGCCAGAATGACCATTCTTCTGGCAATAAATTTTGGATCTTCTCCCGCTGCTATCATACGTGCCATCCAATACACAGCAGCATTGGGATCGCTGCCTCGTAAGGATTTAATAAAAGCAGAAATAATATCATAGTGCATTTCCCCTGATTTATCATAGGCTTGCAAATTTTGTTGAACTACTTGTATGACTTTATCATTTGTAATAACTATATCAGGCTGATTGGTCAGCAATGAATAAACCGTTAACTCAAAAGCATTGAGTAATTTACGTACATCGCCGCCGGAAATATACATCATGGCTTCCGTTGATTCAATTGATATTGTTCGTTCAACTCTACGTTGCATAATTTCTTTTGCTTGCACCAATATCTCCTGTAAATGTAATTTATCCAGAGGTTTCAACACATACACCTGACATCGGGATAACAAAGGAGTAATTACTTCAAATGAAGGGTTTTCCGTAGTAGCACCAATTAAGATTACTATCCCCTGCTCTACTGCTCCCAGCAAAGAATCTTGTTGGGATTTGCTAAAACGATGAATTTCATCAATAAATAAGATTGAAGCCTCTTCATTGTTCTTTGCACTGTCTATAACATCACGTATATCACGTACACCCGAATTAATAGCACTAAGTTTATAAAAATTACAGTTTAACTGATTGGCGATTAAATAAGCTAATGTCGTTTTCCCTACTCCCGGAGGTCCCCACAAAATCATGGACGGAATATTACCGGCATCCATTGCTTTACGAAGAATTGCATCTTTAGCAACCAAATGCTCCTGACCATAATAATCATCCAATGTCCTGGGTCGCATTTCTTCTGCTAAAGGTATTGATTTCATGCCATATAGGTTAAAAAAACGCTGTGAAAATATCTTATTATTATAAATAATTGGCAGCGTTAGATAAAAATACTATTTACATTCGCTACATATAATATTCTTTGCTCCAAGATTTTCCCTTATCAAATACGAATAAGATTTAATCTCTTTGCAAAAACGAGCTCTGTTCTTTTGTGATGCTAAACGACAGGCTATTTCAAATTTCTTTGAAGTATACGTTCTTTCGTCTATACTATATAAATTTAAATACGTAAAAATAAAATCTTCGCTAATTCCCGGATCATTAATGTAAGTATCCATCGTTGTACGAGCAAAACCATAATCACCATATTCAATAAACGTGGAAGCTACTTCATATGCTTTTTGCCAAGTAGTAATGGTAGGCAATGCTATTTCTTTGATTTTCGAATAAACAGTAGCCATTAAAACTTCATCCGGCTTCTCACTTTCATTGATAAAATCCAATACTTTGTATTGATACGTCATATTTAACGCATCTACTTTGGCAGGATAGGTTTTCCCTATCGGTGTATTATAAAATTTATCTATTTTTACTTGCATGGGTATTACTTGCGACGTTGATTTAATTTCTATATCTAGTACAGAGCAACAGAGCGCATTAAACTCAACTATTTGGTTTTTATTATCAAATTTAACCAAATCAATAACAGCCTTCATGTTTTCGGAAGATAATCCACCATCGTAAAACGACAACATATAGTATTTATTCGTTAAAAAAGGCAACATAGACAAGGTATTGGGAATTTTCATACTATCAATTAAGTCTTTTGTATACATACCTTCTTCAACTCTTTTAATAATAAATTTTTGAATGGCAAAAGCTAAGGGCAAATCACCTTTAGCTAAAGTTTTATTAAACTTATTCACCACAAAACCTTGTTCATATTTTTCAGTAATATCATAGGTGGCATACATACTGATGTGAGCTCTGCGATGATTCTTTAAAACGGGTTCTAAGGATTTTGCTAATTTAGCATTTCTGAGTTTTGCTTTTAAATCGTTCCTTGATAAACTTGCTAAATCAGCATAATTTTTATTGTTCTTTAAATCTGCGATTAATAAATCATACCCATCTTCTAATTTGATAGTATGCACAATATTTTCAACTTGCATCTTTTTCAAAGCAGAAATGATACTTTCGGATCGTTTCTTTTGTAAAGTTTCATTGGATTGATCAGAACCTTCAAATGATGTAGATGCTGTAATTTCCAAACTATCAATAATAAATCTTGGTTCTTTTAACGCATCGATAAAAGGTTGTATATCTTGAGCATTATATTCCGATTTATTTAATTCAAAGGGTACATTAAATTCCAATTGCGTTTTTTCTGGTTCAGGGATATAGTTGATAGAAGTTTGAATACCCGATAAATCAGGGATTAAACTTGTCTTTCCTGAATAATTGGAAGCAGGTTGTTTAATATTAGATTTTACTAAGGTCCGACAAACTACTTTGTTTTTTATCAAAATCAAATTAATATCATAAGGAGCAGAAACTTCATTGGGAATACTGGCAAGGTAAGTTCTCATACCTTTATCTTTCTTATCTGTAATTTCATTTTTCTTCACTAATTTCTTAAAAGGTATGTATTTCAACATCACTCCTCTATTTGGAAAATTTAAATCAATATCATTTTGTGAATTACAAACATATTGAGAGTGTTGAACTATATCTATGGCAATGGCATCTTTTTTCTTTCCTATTAAACGTTTCAATTCTTTCACATTAGGGTGAAAAAAATATATATCAGAACCTTTAACCACAATACATTTGTGTAATTCTTCAATATTTTTTACTTCACATTTACGACACGTTTTTTCGTTGTAAGGTTTTAAGCCATATGTTTTAC
>JAQVNO010000010.1 GCA_028703095.1 Bacteroidales bacterium | reverse complement strand
AAATACACATTCATCAACTTTATGTTTTTTTATTAATTTTAATAAATCGTCTTGAGCATAGATGGGAATCCCTTGGGGATATTGTTTTTTACCTGCTAATTCGGCCGGATATTTTTTATCGTCAATACCCGGAATTTGTTCAGCTGTAAAAGCTACGACATTATAATTCGCATTTCCTCTGAAATACGTATTGAAGTTATGGAAATCTCTTCCTGCAGCTCCAATGATAATTACATTTTTTTTCTTCATCATATTACTTGTATTTTAATGTTATAATTATTCCATAAATATTCGTGCAAAGTTACATAAATTTTATGCTTCTTTTCGTGTTATTGTATATTTTATTGCTAATATTTTTTATTCTTTCGTATAAAAAACTGCTTTCTATTTTATTACAAATTATTTATTTTTATTTATTTTTTTTAATGACAAATAAAAAAAGGAATCAAAAAATGATTCCTTTCTATTATTCGCAATTACAAAATTTCACACCAATTAAACACATCGTTTTCTTCACCGTATTGGATGCCTTGCAATAATTTATATAATTTGGTACTCCAAGGACCGGGTTGCCCATCTTTAGAGAAAATATAACGTTTATTAGTATCTAAATCGTCAATACGTTCAATCGGACTGATAACAGCGGCAGTACCGCAAGCACCTGCTTCTTCGAAGGTTCCCAATTCTTCCAAAGCTATCGGACGGCGTTCTACTTTCATACCCAAATGTTCTGCCAATTGTTGCAATGATTTATTTGTGATAGAAGGCAATATAGAATCCGATTTCGGAGTGATATATGTATTATTTTTTATGCCAAAGAAGTTTGCTGCTCCACATTCATCAATGTATTTTTTTTCAATAGCATCCAAATAAAAAACATTAGAATAGCCCATTTGATGTGCTTCTTGACCAGCACGCAAACTGGCGGCATAATTACCCCCTATTTTATATGTTCCTGTTCCCAGTGGTGCTGCCCTATCGTATTTACGTGTAACAACAAAAGGAGTAGTTTTAAATCCGCCTTTAAAATAAGGTCCTACAGGTGTAACAAAAACAATAAATAAATATTCATTTGCCGGTTTGACTCCTACTTGCGCACCGGTACCAATAATCAAAGGTCGAATATACAAAGAAGCTCCCATACCGTAAGGAGGTATGAAGTTTTCATTCATTTTAACCACTTTACGTATGGCTTCCTTAAATTTTTCCATCGGAAACTCAGCCATCATGATTCCCTCACATGATTTCTGTAAACGCTTGGCATTCTCATCTATACGAAAAAGTCGTATCTTGTCATCTTTCCCTCTAAACGCTTTCATGCCTTCAAAAGCTTCTTGTCCATAATGCAAACAAGTTGCTGCCATGTGCATGGATATTTCTTCTGAAGATGAAATCTCTAATTCGCCCCATTTCCCGTCGCGATAGTAGCATCTAACATTATAATCGGTTTTCATATAACCGAAAGCTAAATTCTTCCAATCTATACTCGTCATATCTTATGTATTTTATGATTAATTTATTAATAATTTTATTCCGGCATAACTTTTTGCAAAAATAGGCTATTTTTTTAAATTAGGCTATCATATTTTATATGTTTTTTTCTTTTTTATTATAAGTAACTTATATACATATCCTATTTTTATTTTTTAATTTAAGAATTTTTAATTTTATTAGTGTACTTTTGCATATATAATTCATCAGGACTAAAAACAATCTTAATCCTGAAAACGTAAACATTAACCTACTACTTACATAGCTTATGGAAATAAAAAAAGATTTAAAACTAGCGGTTATCATCGATGCCGATAATGTTCCCAGCGAACACATACAAAGCATGCTGGAAGAAATTGCAAAATATGGATCACCTACTTTCAAAAGAATCTATGGTGATTGGACTAAACCGCATTTAAACAAATGGAAAAGTGTTTTACTTGAAAACGCCATTACTCCTATTCAACAATATAGTTATACTACAGGTAAAAATTCAACCGATTCAGCCATGATTATTGATGCCATGGATATATTATACGCCGGAAAAGTAGATGGTTTTTGCATCGTTTCTAGCGACAGTGATTTTACCCGTTTAGCCTTACGTTTAAGAGAATCGGGAATGAAAGTATTTGGATTTGGAGAGAAAAAAACGCCTCCTCCCTTTATTGCTGCTTGTGATAAATTTATCTATTTGGAGATATTAAAAATCAATCAACCGATTGAAAATACTTCTGCAGAGCCATTAAAAGTGGAAGAAAAGAAATCCATTTACAAAGTTAATAATGCGACTATTTCATTGATAGCTTCAAGCATACACGATATTGCCGATGATGACGGATGGGCTTTCTTAGGTGATGTAGGCAATTTATTAATCAAGAAAAAACCGGACTTTGATCCAAGAAATTACGGTTTTGAAAAATTAACTCCCCTTGTTAAATCACTTAAAACCTATTTTGATATTGATGAACGACAAACCACTTCAGCCACCATCAAGCATGTGTATGTACGCACTAAAAAGAAAAAATATAGCGGTAAGAAAGTGATTAAAAAAATTTAATCCCTGTTTGCTTCCGGATTCAATACACGGCTATGATGCTTTAATGTCCGCAAAATAATCATTATCAACCCCATTGTAAGTAAACAAACAAGAGAAAGGCGTATCCATTCGGGATTCGCAAGTTTCTCATGCAATATATATGCATAATAACGAACATAATCCACCACAGTAAAACAAAGAGTAATCGCAAAAAAGCCGGAGTATTCCCTACGTAATACCGCTTTAAATGAAAAAGACACCTCTCCTTTTACAAATTTATTTAAAGTCGGAATAAAAGCAGGCACGCCCAAAGACCAATTAATGAATTGTTCACCGAATTTTCTTTCAAGATAACATTCTTCAGTATACATAATACGTTCGTAATATATCCAATACAACAAAGAAGCTATAATAAACAAATATATATTGGCAACGAAAATCAACAGACCTGCCCACATCAAATAATTACCGACGTACAAAGGATGACGTACCACCGAATAAATGCCTTTTGTATTCAATTCTTCGGCTACTTGTTGCTTAGTATTTCTACCGGAGGTACCTCGAGGTGTAGTTCCGATGGTATAAGCACGTATAAGTAACCCAAACACAGAAACAAAAATCGATACGACACTAATTATCGTCCAAAAATAAGGCAAAGCCGAACCGAAAAAATCCTCAAATCGCGTATAATTATCGGTGAAATAAGTATAATAAATGAAAGGCAAACCTAAAATAAACACGAACAAAGGTATTTGCCCCCGAAAGCGGAATAAAAAACTTCCATTTTTTTCCAATGATTGTTTTAATGCCATGATATAATTATATTTTATTATTAGTCAATTCTTCCCAATAGTTTTATATGTTAATGAAAGTATTGAAAAAATCAGATGCAAAAGTACACAAAAAAACATAGAGCCAAAACATCTTTTCACATTCTATTTCATTGATAGTGATTTGGGTTTTAATTATTCCTTTCAACTTATTGCATAATTACACTTTATTTTAGATGTCCCTTGCATAATTAGAAAATTATAACGATATTTGCGAAATAAAAAAAATCCTATTCGCATGGCTGATTTAGCGGTAAATATCAATAATTTAGAGTTTAAGAATCCTGTTTTAACTGCATCAGGAACCTTCGGATACGGAGAAGAATTTTGCGATTTTTTAGATATTAATCGTTTAGGAGGTGTCATTGTCAAAGGGACAACATTATATCCGCGTGAAGGCAATCCCTACCCGCGAATGGCAGAAACTCCCTCCGGTATGCTAAATGCAGTTGGTTTACAAAATAAAGGCATTGATTATTTTATCGATTATATCTATCCCCGCATAAAAAATTACCAAACGCACATTCTTGTAAACGTGTCAGGTTCCACGATAGAAGATTATGTTGCCGTTGCGGAAAAATTAAATAACTTGGAGAAAATTCCCGCCATCGAATTAAATATTTCTTGTCCTAATGTAAAAGAAGGTGGCATGGCTTTTGGAACTTCTTGTGTCTCTGCTGAGAAAGTAACCAAAGCCGTCCGCGATGCCTATAAAAAAACTATGATTGTTAAATTATCTCCGAATGTTACGGACATTAGCGAGATTGCCAAAGCAGTAGAGGCTGCCGGTGCAGATGCAGTTTCTTTAATAAACACCTTGCTTGGCATGGCTATCGATGCCGAAAAACAAACTCCTATCCTATCCACCATTACGGGAGGGTTATCGGGACCTTGCGTTAAACCTATTGCATTGCGAATGGTATGGCAAACATCCAAAGCCCTGCAAATACCTATTGTCGGGTTAGGAGGCATTATGACTGCAAACGATGCCATTGAATTTTTCCTTGCCGGTGCCACTGCCATTCAAATAGGAACGGCTAATTTTATCGACCCCGGCCTTGCCGAAAAAATCATCAGTGAAATCAACGAATATCTTGACCGACATCATATCAAATCCATTAAAGACATTATTGGAATGTTAAAAATATAAATCTATAACACATGCATATATTAAAGTTAAAAACGCTGTCATTAGCTATTTTACTCCTGCTCCCTTCTCTTTCATGGGCTCAAACCAAAGACACAAATCAAATAAATGATTATCAAGATGAAATCTTTGTTGTGGTAGAGGAAAATCCACAATTTCCGGGAGGGGAAGAAGCTCGTATTAAATTCCTCGTAGACCATCTTTTGTATCCAAAAGAAGCCCTTAATAAAAATATTGAAGGAACTGTAGTTGTTGGATTTGTTGTCGAAACGGATGGAAGCTTCAGCAATGTTAAAATTGTCAGAAGCAAAGACCCCCATTTAGATGCCGAAGCTCTTAGGGTAACTAGATTAATGCCCAAATGGAAACCCGCAAAACAAAAAGGAAAATTTGTTCGCTGTCAATTTACAATGCCCATTACATTTTCATTAGAGTAAGCTAAACTTTATTATGTCTAGAAAATAAATTAAAAACACATAAATGAAATACCAAGAAATTGAAACTTCGTTTTTTATTAATAATCGCAAAAAACTCATCAGTTACCTTGATGAAAACGCACTGGTTTTGCTAAGCTCTAACGATGAAATGCCCGAAACCGGCGATCAATGTTTCCCTTTTCGGCAAAATGCCGATTTCTTTTATTTAACGGGCATTGATCAGGAAAAGAGCATATTGGCACTTTGTCCGCATCATCCCAATCCTCAATATAGGGAAGTGCTTTTTCTATTACAAACCAATGAAACTATCGCTGTTTGGAATGGATATAAATATACGATAGAGCATGCTCAAAGAGTTTCCGGCATTCAAAATGTACAATGGCTTTCAAGTTTTGATACTCTACTGAAAGAAATGGCATATGCTTCTGAAAAGATATACCTCAATTTACAGGAAAATTATCGGTTCAGTACGGAAGTCGAACGTCAAGAATTGCGCTTATGCAAAAAAATTCAACAATTATTTCCTTTACATACATACGGTCGTTTGTCTCCACTTTTTACACATTTGCGCTTACGCAAAGAAGCCGTTGAAATAGCATTGATTCAAAAAGCATGTGATATAACCGGCAAAGCCTTACATCGCATACTGCAATTTGTAAAACCCGGTGTGATGGAATACGAAATTGAAGCAGAAATGATACACGAATTCATTCGCCTATCTGCTACCGGCCATGCTTTTGCTCCCATCATTGCTTCCGGGAAAGACACCTGTGTACTGCACTATATTAAAAACAATAAAATGTGTCAAGACGGGGATTTGCTATTGCTCGACTTCGGAGCCTCTTATGCCAATTATGCGGGCGATTTATCGCGAACCATTCCTGTTAACGGCACCTACTCACCTCGTCAGAAACAAGTGTATGATGCGTGTTGGAGGGTGTATGAATTTGCTAAAACCTTATACGTGCCCGGTATGACTATCAACAAAATCAATAAACGTGTTTTTGCAATGATGGAAACGGAATTTGTGAAATTAGGTTTATTCACACAGCAAGAAGCCGACCAACAAGACAAGATTACTTTCCCTTTGGTAAGAAAATATTTTATGCACAACATCGGACATTTCATGGGAATTAATACCCATGATGTAGGCGACCGTGATGTTATTTTTGAAGAAGGTATGATAGCTAGTTGTGAACCGGGCATATATATTCCCGAAGAAGGAATCGGTGTACGTATTGAAACAGACATGCTGATATCCAAAAAACCCATAGATTTAATGGCAAATGTGCCTTCTAATTCAAGTGACATAGAAAAAATAATGAAAGGATAAGCATTTTTAATACATAATAATTCATTTAACTATAATAATTTTTATTGATTATTTAGTACTTTTGCAAATTAATTAACATTATAATTTTTGATGAAAAAAATATTAGTAACAGGAGGAGCTGGTTTTATAGGCTCTCATTTATGTGAGCGGCTTTTAAACGAAGGAAATGAAGTTATTTGTTTAGATAACTATTTTACCGGTCAAAAAGCAAATATTGTACATCTATTGAATAATCCGTATTTTGAAATAGTACGTCATGATGTTACTATGCCTTTTTTTATTGAAGCGGATCAGATTTATAATTTAGCATGTCCGGCTTCACCTGTTCATTATCAATTTGATGCCATACAAACTATTAAAACATCGGTAATGGGAGCCATTAATGCGCTTGGTTTAGCAAAACGAACTAAAGCTAGAGTACTACAAGCCTCAACCAGCGAAGTGTATGGTGATCCAAATGTGCATCCACAAATAGAATCCTATTGGGGACATGTGAATCCCATTGGTATTCGTTCTTGCTATGACGAAGGGAAAAGATGTGCCGAAACATTATTTATGGATTACCATCGTATGAATAGTGTAGACATTAAAATTGTAAGAATTTTCAATACCTATGGCCCTCGAATGCATCCCAACGATGGTCGTGTTGTCTCAAATTTTATTGTTCAAGCATTACAAGGCAAGGATATAACTATTTATGGGGATGGAAAACAAACCCGCAGTTTTCAATATATTGACGATTTAATAAAGGGGATGATTAAAATGATGGAAGCTCCGGATGAGTTTATTGGTCCTGTAAATATTGGCAACCCACATGAATTTACAATACTTGAATTAGCACAAAAGGTCATTGAAATGATTAGTTCTAAATCAAAACTCATTTTCAAACCTTTACCCTCTGATGACCCTATGCAACGTTGTCCGGATATTTCATTGGCAAAAAAAGAATTAAATTGGGAACCAAGTATTCAATTAGAAAAAGGATTGTTAAAGACAATTGAATATTTTAAACTTTTACTTAAATAGAAATGAGAATTAAAAAATTATTATTTAACATTGCTAATGATATAATCCCTCAGTTTTTATTTAGAAAAAATGCATATGCTCAAGATGGGGAAGACATGCTTTTAGCTTCCTTTTTTGAAAATAAAAAAAAATATAAAGGTTTTTATGTTGATGTAGGAGCTCACCATCCATATAGATTCTCTAATACCGCCTATTTTTATAAAAAAGGTTGGAGAGGGATAAATATTGAACCAACACCGAGTTTATTTAAAAAATTTATAAAACATCGAAAAAAAGACATTAATTTAAATATAGGTATTGGTAAGGGTGAAGTTTTGACATTCCATATTTTTAATGATGGCGCATTGAATACTTTTGATTCCGAAATAGCTAAGGAACGAGATGGAAGTCATAACAGAAAATATTATATTATTGAGAAGATTAATATACATACTTATCCTTTAAAAGATATTTTGGATCGAAATTTACCGCATCAAAGAAAAATTGATTTGTTAACTATAGATGTAGAAGGATTTGATTTTGAAGTCATACAATCAAATGATTGGAATAAATATATTCCCACATTTATTCTAATAGAATGTGAATCGACGATTGACGATATACAGTCAAATTCAATATACCAATTTCTTAAAGCTAAAAATTACACTATGGTAGGACGAACACAACGTACATCATTATTTAAACATAATTAAATCATTTATACTAATTATGACTTCCTTTAATACGCCAATATTATTTATAATATTTAATAGAATCGAAACTGCTCAGCAAGTGTTTGATGCCATTAAAAAACGAGAACCTAAATATTTATATATAGCTGCTGACGGACCTAGATCAAATAAAGAAGGAGAAGTTGAAAAATGCCAAAAAGTGAGAGATCTTGTAAAACAAATAGACTGGGATTGTGAATTAAAAACATTATTTCAAAATCAAAACTTAGGTTGCGCCAAAGGGGTATCTACTGCTATAACATGGTTTTTTGATAATGTTGAACAAGGAATTATTTTAGAAGATGATTGTTTGCCTCACCCTGATTTTTTTACGTATTGTGAAGAATTATTAAATAAATACAAAGACAATAAAAAAATCATGTTGATTTCCGGCGATAATTTTCAGGATGGAATCCAAAGAGGAAACACTTCTTATTATTTTTCAGGGTATATTAATATATGGGGTTGGGCTTCATGGAGAAGAACTTGGCAGGGATATGATTTATACTTGAAGGATTATGCTCTGTCTGAATTTAAAAAAGATATCCAACCATATTTATCGTCTTGGAAGGAAAGAAAAGTATGGATTGATAAATTCTTGATGATGAAAAAGCAAGGTAACGATACATGGGATTATCAATTAGGATTCCATTTGTGGAAAAACAAAGGATTAAGTATTATTCCTAATGTCAATCTAATCTCAAACGTTGGTCTTGATGATGGAACACATTTTGATGCAAAAAGTGATACAACCAATTTAGAATTAAAAACCAATTCAATATTACCGTTAAGGCACACGTCGTCAATTTTTCAAGATAAAGAAGCTGATAAGTATTTATATAAAAAAATGTATAATAAAACAATCATTCAATTATTTTGGCGATTTATCAAACGTAAAAACAAAATTATCTCCAAGTTTTAAGCATGAACACATGTCGTATATGCGGTCTACCCGTGAAAACAGCTTTTCAAGCTAACATTCTACATAAATATAATATCACATATTTTAAATGTGAAAACTGCGATTTTATACAAACAGAAGAGCCTTTTTGGTTAGATGAAGCATATGCTAGCTCTATTAATCTTACCGATACCGGTTTAGTTCAACGAAATATATATTGCGCTAAACTAACAAGTGCAATCATCAAAGCTTTTTTTCGTGTTAACGCTACTTATGTTGACATGGCTGGTGGTTATGGTCTTTTTGTGCGCTTAATGAGAGATAAAGGATTTAACTTTTTATGGAATGATTTATATACTGATAATATTTTTGCTCGCGGCTTTGATTTTCAATCTCTTCAAAACAACCCTATTGAACTAATAACTGCATTTGAAGCATTTGAACATTTTCAGAATCCTTTGAAAGAATTAGAATCTATGTTAGATGTAAGTAGAAATATATTTTTTTCAACCCTATTAATACCTTCTGAAATCCCTGATAAAAATTGGTGGTATTATGCCTTTGAACACGGACAACATATTTCCTTTTATTCAAAGCAAACGTTAAACTTTTTGGCAAAAAAATACAATCTTTACCTTTATTCTAACAACAAAGATTTTCATCTACTAACAGAAAAAATGCTATCACATACGTTATGTAATTTATTTTTTAATTACTTTAAAATAGTACAATACAACTTTTTTAATTCAAAATATGTATTAAGTGACAGTAAATCTTTAAAACAAGGAACTATTTAGCGAAAATTATCAGACTTATATTTTTTAAATATGCTGTTTCCAATATTAAACATATTCTCATGTTCAAAATACTTTACGATCATCAAATGTTTAGCATGCAAAAATTCGGCGGAATAACCCGTTATTTTGCAGATTTAATACACAATTTACCTGATGGATTTGAAAAAGAAATGGCTATGCAGTACTCCGAAAATCATTATATAACAAAACCTTACAATCAGCCATACAAATCTACGGATTGTATACAAAATTTCCGCATCAAACGACGTTTATATTATTTCATGAATAATCAAATCTCCACAAAAGCTATTAAAAAAAACCAATTTGATATTTTTCATCCCACATATTATAATCCTTATTTTTTAAAACACATACAGAAACCTTTTGTCATTACCATACATGATATGATTCACGAACGTTTTCCCAATTCATTTCCTATTTACGACAATATAGCAAAAAATAAAAAATTATTGGCTCATAAAGCAACGCATATTATCGCTGTGAGTCAAAATACAAAAAACGACATCGTGGAATTTTTAGGTATACATCCCGATAAAATAACGGTTGTTCACCATGGATATAAACAGCAAGTAGAAATAGCCGAGCAAATCTATGAAAATTATATTTTGTATGTTGGGGAAAGGAAAAATTACAAAAATTTCATCCCATTTTTAGAAGCAATTTTTCCACTTTTACATGCAAATAAAAGATTAAAAGTGGTATGCACCGGCAACTCATTTTCTAAAGAAGAAATAAACTTTTTTCAAGAACATTCCATTTCTTCTCAGTTAATCCATGTACAAGCAAGTGATGCTATGTTATATTCATTGTATCAACATGCTTTAGTTTTTGTATTTCCATCTCTTTACGAAGGATTTGGCATACCGATTTTAGAAGCATTTGCCAATAACTGTCCGGTGTGTTTAAGCAATGCAAGTTGTTTCCCTGAAATAGCTCAAGATGCAGCCCTTTATTTTGATCCAAAAGATAAAACATCCATTCGTGATGCCATTCAACGGATAGTAACGGATGACAATATGAGAAAATCATTAATCTCTAAAGGAACCAAAAAAATAAACGATTATACAATTGATAAAATGGTTAATAATACATGTGATGTATACAAGAATATTTTAAATAATTGATAATTATTTGTCGTATAGAAATAATAAATTATTTTCTACAAATTATACAATCTTACAAATATTCAATTTAAATACATCTAAATTGAATATTTTTTTTTAATTATTCTAAAAGGATTTTCTTTGTTTCAATAATTTGAAATTGTGAATCGAGTATTTGCACAAAATAAATACCTTTACCCGTCCACGTTGATAAGTCAAGTTGCGTTGTTTGTTGATAAATAGGAGTATAATAAATAATTTGTCCCGACACATTTGTAATTTTCAATAAATAACCCGACATAGACGCAAAATCACCAAAATCGATTGTGATATAATCCTTAGCCGGATTTGGATATATTTTGATAAGATTTACCACGGGAGAAGAAATATTTAATTCTACTTCAATGACAAGTGTATCAACTACAGAAATAAGGACAGTATCGTTAACTGTTATATGATTGGTATCATTTATTATAACAGTATCATAAATATTTATCGTATCGTAAACATTAATATGATTGGTGTCATTTTGGGAAGCAATACAAGTATCGGCAATTACTAATGTAGCTACATTCGATGTATCTTCACATCCATTTAATGTTGCTATTAGTCTAAATTGCTGTAAATGATTATTCAACTGTACATTATTTACGGTCATCGCATTACTGCTCCCTCCCGAATAATAACTATTGGACGGTGTATTAATCCATCCTAAATGACCTATATTGGTTTGCCATTGATAGTTTGAATTTACTAAAGACGCTGTAATAAAATTGGCATTACTACCAAGAGTAACATTTTGATTAGTAGGTTGTGTTGTTATGATATTGCCATTGCAAGCATTATATAATCCGGAAATTTCCGTTTGTGTTAATGCACGATTCCAAATGCCTACATCATCTATATTACCCGAAAATCCCCCACTATTACTTACACCGGCACTAATAAAGAAATAGGTATTTGCATCAAAAGAATTAGCATTGCTTGTACCTTGACTTGTTAATATCCCATTAATATATAATTTAAATTGAGTTCCTTGTTTTGTTACTGTAATAAAATACCATGTGTTTTGTCCAATTGTTGAGGTTGCATTTGTCACATTTGCAGCTACTCCTTGCGTACATATTTTTGGAATATAATTTTGAATCAAACAATTAAAACCACTACTTGTGAGTGGTGAATTTGTTTCTGCAATAATATTAGCACCTCCTGTACTTGCATAAATCCAAAACGTATAAGTTACATTTACACCATTGGTAATGGGAACAGATCTTCTTAATCCACTATATGCCTGTACATTATACGCAGAATTATAATTATTGAACCTATCGTTGGTTAACGAAGCTCCATAATTTGTCAAATGATTGTTGTTTCCGCTAATATCATTGGCATTCCCATTAAAAGGGAACCAAGCTAGAAGGCTGTCTGTTGGAACGTAAGCGGGAAGTTGTGCTCTTGTAAAAGAAATAGAAAGAAGAATCAAAATAGTTGTTAAAAATACATTTTTCATTTTTAATTTTTATTAATTTTTTGTTTATTATATGATTATGATATTGTTTCATTAATCATTAAATATTTTCCCTTATTTTTATCAAAATTTATAATTTAATATATAACTTCATTATAACTTTATTTTAAAACTATTTTTTTAGTAACAATAACATTGTTTTTCGTATCGAGTATTTGGAAAAAATAAATACCTTCTCCTAACCAAGTTGATAAATCAAGCTGTGTCTTTTGTTGATAAATAGGTGTAAAACAGATAATTTGACCGGTAATACTAGTGATTTTCAACAAATAAGCTGACATGGACTCAAAGTCTCCAAAATCAATAGTTATGTAATCTTTTGCCGGATTTGGAAATATTTTAATGGTGTTAACAATGTTATTGGATTCTATATGTAGGTTAACGTCTATGATTAAGGTATCTGTTACCGAAACATAGTTGGTATCGTTTACGATAATATGATTTGTATCATAAATTACTATATGATTTGTATCATTGATGATTACATAATTCGTGTCGGTTAAAATAATATAGCTGGTGTCATTGACAACTATATAATTTGTGTCATTTATAATCATGTAGCTAGTATCGTTAATGATAACATAACTTGTATCGAAAACATAAATATAATTCGTATCATAAACAATAATTTGGTTCGTATCATTAATGATAATCAAATTAGTATCATTGAGAATCACATAATTGGTGTCATTTAAAATAATGTAGTTTGTGTCATTAATAATGATATGGTTTGTGTCATTTAAAATAATATAGTTTGTGTCATTAATAATTACATGATTTGTATCGTTCCATACCATGAAGTTCGTATCATTTATTATCACATAATTCGTATCATTCAAAACAATGTAATTGGTGTCATTTAAAATAATAAAGTTTGTATCATTGATAATTACATAATTGGTATCAAAAACAAGATAATTGGTATCGTTAATGATAACATGATTGGTATCGTTCAGTACTATGTAGCTTGTATCATTGTAAATTATATGATTTGTGTCGTTAATCATTATCGTATCATAAAAAGAAATAATATTGGTATCATTAAATGATACAATACAAGTATCCGTAATGAACAAAGTCGCTATGCTTGAAGTATCGTTGCAATTATTATATGTGGCTAATAATCTAAACTGTTGCAGATGATTACTTACTTGTGCATTATTTAAAAATAAAGTATCATTGTTTACTCCTAAATAATAACTATTGGAAGGAATATTAAGCCATCCTAAATGATTGGTATTGGTTTGCCATTGAAAATAAGTGTAAGTAGGTGCAGAAGCCAAAAAACGTGCATTACTACCAATGGCAATTGATTGATTAAGTGGTTGATTAACTATAATAGTGTCCGAACAAGCATTATATAATGTTGTGATTTCAGTTTGTGTTAATGCACGATTCCAAATTCCGACATCATCAATATTTCCGGAAAATCCTCCGCTGTTACTGACACCTGCACTTATAAAAAAATATGTATTGGCATCAAACGCATTAGAGTTGCTAGTACCTTGACTTGTTAATATTCCATTAATATATAATTTAAATTGTGTTCCTTGTTTTGTCATTGCAATAAAATACCATGTATTTTGTCCAATGGTTGCTGTTGCATTAGTTACATTATAAATCACTCCCTGAGTACATATTTTAGGAATATAATTTTGTATATAAGCATGAAATCCTGCTGTCGCTAAAGGATTTGTTTCTGCAATAATATTTGTACTTCCAGAACTTGCATATACCCAAAACGAATAAGTCACATTTACGCCATTGCTAACGGGGGTAGATTTTCTTAATCCACTATAAGATTGAACATTATATGCTGAATTATAATTATTGAATCTATCGTTGGTTAATGATGCACCATAATTTGTCAAATGATTGTTATTGCCACTATAATCATACGCATTCCCGTTAAAAGGAAACCAAGCTACAAGACTATCTGTTGGTACATAAGAAGGAAGTTGTGCGATTGAAAAAGAAATGGAGAATACAAATATGACTGTTATTAAAATTACATTTTTCATTTTACTTTGTGTTTAAAAATTAGATTTCGTATCTTTTGCATAAAAACTATTCATTTTTAAAATAAACTCACAAGTCAATCTTTAATTATTTCATTATAAAATAAGCAATTAAAATAATATTAGGATAAAATCAAAAATTTTTATTTTTTTGCAAGTATAATATTTTTTTTAATATAAACATAAATTTTCTTAAACATAATTATATATTTTTTAAAAATCATTGTAAATCTCCTTGAATATTAAAGAAATTTATACTCTAACTTACTTGTCTTTTACAAATGGCACTTGTAAATGCACATAAAATGAATCGCTTTTAAACATTTTTTTCGTAATTTCTAAGCTATTAACTCTTTTAATATTATAAAAAATTATTTATTCAATTATACGTAATTAATTTTATTTTGTTATATTTTAAGTTCAATAAATTATAGTATTTATGTTATTAAAAATAAGTATTCTATTTTTAACAAATATTGTTTTTAAAAAAATGTAATTTTGCATTTTTAATATAATACAATAATTTTTAGCCTCCATGAAAAATAATAACATGAAAGAGAAGTCTATAGCTTCAAAAAAAACACAAAATCCTTTTTCGAATATATTAAAGAAAAGTCTTCCCCATATCCTTGCCATTGGCATAATGTATCTTCTTACTATCACATACTTCAGTCCGGTATTCTTTGATGACAAAGAACTGCCTCAAGGCGATATGGTCAGTGTTGAAGGAATGACACAAGAAGTCAAAGCGTATCAGGAAAAAACAGGGGAATATTCCGAGTGGACCAATGCCATGTTTAGTGGCATGCCCACCACTACTTTATGGGGAGAACCCTATTTCAATGTTTTCCATAAATTAAGTTATATTTTTAGGGGGGGGTTACCTTTGCTGCATGCCGGTATTGTTTTTACTTATTTGCTGTGTTTTTATATTTTCATGCTTTGTTTAGGTGCCAACGCCTGGATAAGTTTGTTGGGAGCTATTGTTTATACCTTTGCTTCTTACAACTTTATTATCATCGAAGCAGGACACGTCACCAAAGGCTATGCAATGGCATACATCGCTCCGATGATAGGAGGCATCCTACTTGCTTTTCGAAAGAAATATCTGCTGGGAGGCATTGTCACACTCTTGTTTTTAGGAATAGAAATTAGTTGCAGCCACCTACAAATCACATATTACGCTATGTTGATGGTTGGGATAATCGGCATTGTCTATTTCTTTTATTATCTGCTGAAAGAAAAAAACCTAAAACCATTTTTTAAGGCTATGGGCATACTTCTTATCGCTGCTGTTTTCGCCGTATTGCCTAATCTGGGTAATTTATTACCAACCTATACTTACAGCAAAGATACCATGCGTGGCGGTTCTGAATTGACAATTGTACCGGAAATCAAACAACAAACAGCAAATGCTGCTACTCCTAATGAAGGTGGTTTGGAAAAAGATTATGCTTTTGCATGGAGTTATGGTAAGATGGAAACATTTACGCTATTGGTTCCTAATCTCTACGGGGGTGGGCATACCGAACTGGCACCGGAATCAGAAACCATGCAAGCATTGCGACAAAATGGATATGGATCTACCTATTTGCCTACCTATTGGGGAGACCAACCTTTTACTTCAGGACCTGTGTATGCAGGCGCTATCGTCTGTTTCTTATTTATTTTAAGTTTGTTTATCATAAAAGGTCCCGAAAAATGGTGGGTGTTAGCCGTTTTTATGCTTTCTCTCATCCTCGCTTGGGGAAGAAATTTTGATGTCATTAATGATTTTCTATTCCATAACTTACCCTTTTACAATAAATTCCGAACTCCTGCCATGGCTCTCATCATCGCGGGTGTAGCTATGCCCATTTTGGGGATGCTGGCGTTGAAAGATATATTTTCCGGCAACCTAAGCAAGGAATATATATTAAAACAACTAAAAATAAGCTATTTTATAACAGCCGGAATTTGTATTTTAATGGCTATTGCCGCTGCTATGTTTTTCTCATTTATAGGTAGTGGCGACGAGCAATACAAACAACAACTGCTCAATGCAGGATTTACCGAAAGTAATGTAGGAAGTATTTTGTCAATTTTAACAGATTACCGCCAATCAATGGTGTATAAAGATGTTTTCCGTTCTCTTGTTTTTATTTCATTGGGATTCTCTTTGTTATGGTTATATCTAAAAGATAAAATGAAAAACCTGACGCTTGTCATTGCATCTCTCGCTATGTTAGTACTCATTGATGGCTGGGCTGTTTCTAAACGATATTTAAACGAAACCGATTTTCAACCCAAATTTAAAGTGAAAAATATCCATCAGCCGACCGAAGCCGACAAGATGATATTACAAGACACAGATATCAATTACAGAGTATTGAATTTAGCAAGTAATACTTTCAATGAATCATCTACTTCGTATTTTCACAAATCCATTGGCGGTTATAGCCCTGCTAAATTAAGAAGATATCAGGATATTATCGATTTTTATTTTGCATCCCAATTGAATATGAATGTACTTAACATGCTAAACACTCGCTATATCATTACACAAAACGGACAAGTACAACGCAACCCCGAAGCTTACGGTTCAGTATGGTTAGTGGATGCCTATAAAATTGTTGAAAATCCTGACCAAGAAATACTGGCACTGAAAGACGTGAATGTGAAAGATACTGCCATCATCGAGAAACGCTATGAAGATATCCTTAAAGGCAAAATGATTTCAAGAGACACAAATGCTACAATCGTCAACACTTTATGCGCTCCCAATCGATTAAACTATACGTATTCATCTACAAAAGAACAATTGGTTACTTTCTCCGAAGTCCTCTACGACAAAGGAGTATGGGTAGCCTATTTGGATGGCAAGAAAGTACCGCATTTCCGTGTTAATTATATTCTCAGAGCCATGCTTGTGCCTGCAGCCAATCATAACATAGAATTTAAATACATTCCCCACATGAGTATCTTAAGTGCAAAGATTTCGAATGCCTCTTCATCTGTCATTATTATCTTACTATTGGCAGTAGTTGGACTGGGTTTGTATCGTAACAGAAAAACAAATTTTCTCATTACTAACAATAAAAACGAATAATCATGAAAAAAGTAGCTTTAATCACAGGAATCACAGGTCAAGACGGCTCCTATCTTGCCGAGTTTTTATTGGAAAAAGGATATGAAGTACATGGATTAATGCGTCGTGCTTCGTATTTCAATACCGGACGTATCGAACATTTATATTTCGATGAATGGATTGAAGACATGAAACAGGAACGTAAACTGGAATTACATTATGGCGACATGACCGATTCCTCTTCCATTATTCGCATCATTCAAAACATACAACCGGACGAAATTTACAACCTCGCCGCTCAATCCCATGTAAAAGTATCGTTTGAAGTACCCGAATACACTGCCGAATCGGATGCTGTCGGGACCTTGCGAATATTAGAAGCCATTCGCATATTAAAATTAGAAAAGAAAACAAAAATATATCAAGCTTCTACTTCCGAATTATATGGGAAAGTACAAGAAATACCTCAACATGAAGACACTCCCTTTTACCCTCGTTCTCCCTATGGAGTAGCAAAATTATATGGATTTTGGATAACCAAAAACTACAGAGAAGCCTATCAAATGTTTGCTGCCAACGGCATTTTATTCAATCATGAAAGCGAACGCAGAGGAGAGACTTTCGTTACCCGAAAAATCACCTTGGCTGCTGCTCGCATTGCTTTAGGCATGCAAAAGAAACTTTATCTGGGAAATTTAAATGCCATGCGCGACTGGGGATATGCCCGCGATTATGTGGAATGTATGTGGTTGATACTTCAACATCCTACGCCCGAAGATTTTGTAATTGCAACGGGAGAAACACATGCTGTAAGAGAATTCTGCACCCTTGCCTTTTCCGAAGCCGGTTTCAACTTACGTTGGGAAGGTGAAAATGAAAATGAAAAGGGTATTGACAGTAAAACAGGAAATATTTTGATTGAAGTCGACCCTAAATATTATCGTCCGACCGAAGTAGAACAATTATTAGGCAATCCGACCAAAGCAAAGAAGTTATTAGGATGGAATCCGACCAAAACCTCTTTTTCGGACTTGGTGAAAATTATGGTTAAAAGCGACTTAGATTTTGTAAAACATTATAAGTCTAATGTCAGATAACATTTAATAAATAATTAATATGATAGATACGGATAAAATTTACCTTGCAGGACATACCGGATTGGTAGGTTCCGCTATTATGCGTAATTTGAAAAATAAAGGATACACACAAATTATCACGCGTGAATTGGAGGCTCTTGATTTGCGTAATCAGCAGGCCGTCAATGATTTTTTCGCTAAAGAAACTCCAGCATATATCTTTTTGGCAGCAGCCAAAGTAGGTGGCATTCATGCCAACAACACCTACCCTGCCGAATTTATATATGATAATCTTATGATTGAAAGCAATATTATCCATGCCGCCTATACGCATAAGGCAAAAAAAATATTATTTTTAGGCAGCTCATGCATTTATCCCAAAATGGCAGCACAACCGATTAAAGAAGAGTATTTGTTAACTGGTGCTTTGGAGCCTACAAATGAAGCCTATGCCATTGCTAAAATAGCCGGTTTGGAAATGTGCAAGTTCTACCGCCGACAATACGGATGCGATTTTATATCTGCTATGCCTACCAATTTATACGGCATTAATGATAATTTCGACCTGAACACTTCCCATGTTTTACCGGCTTTGATACGTAAATTCCACGAAGCCAAAGTAAAAAATAAAAGCGAAGTCGTTTTATGGGGCAGCGGTAAGGCATTGCGTGAATTCCTATATGTCGACGACCTCGCCGATGCGTTGGTACATCTTATGAATCACTACTCGGATGAAATCCACATTAACATAGGAACAGGAGAAGATTTAAGCATACATGAACTGGCATTAATTATCAAAGGAGTAATCGGCTACAAAGGAAATATTGTATATGATACGAGCAAACCCGATGGCACCCCTCGTAAACTCTTAAACGTTGACCGACTGCATCAAAACGGATGGAAACATCAAACTTCTTTAAAAGCCGGGATTGCATGTGTATACGAATGGTATCTGAAACATTATCTTAAAAAATGAAACCCTGCTTTTCAATTATAACTATTACCTATAATGCTGAGAACTATCTAAAAAAAACAATGCTCAGTATTCTTAATCAGACACATCCTGAGTATGAATACCTCATTATTGACGGAAACTCAAAAGATGGCACCTTGGATATCATTCTTAAAATAGAACAAAAAATTGCTTCCGGAGATTTCGGTCTGACAGCAAATAATTTCCATTGGATAAGCGAACCCGACAAAGGCTTGTATGATGCCATGAACAAAGGCATCTCCATGGCAAAAGGAAACTATATCTGGTTTATCAATGCAGGCGATAAAATTCATAGCCCGACTACCCTCTCTCACATAAACCAAATCATTCAAAACCAATCTAATTGTGATATTGTTTATGGACAATCATTAATGATTGACACTAACGGTAATCCTTTGGGAGAACGCCATAAAATTGCACCGAAACAATTAACTAAAAAAAGTTTACTCAAGGGATTGGTAGTTTGCCATCAATCCATAGTGGTAAAAAAAGACATAGCTCCTTTCTATGATTTACGCTATAAAATTGCTTCCGATTATGATTGGGTAATTCGTGTAGTGTCTTCCTCTCAAAAAAACACGTATATAAACGATTATTTGTCGGATTTTATGATTGCCGGAACATCCAGCATTCACCGTAAACAAGCTTGGAAAGAACGTTACCTGATTATGAAAAAACACTTCGGACTTTGCCACACTTTATGGGCACATGTTAGCATTATATTAAAATATCCGTTTACACGAAAATATTAATACAATGAAAATAATAATTATCGGCACAGCTCATCCTTATCGTGGAGGCTTAGCTACCTTCAACGAACGACTGGCATCGGAATATGTAAAAGAAGGTAATGAAGTGGAAATATATACATTTACATTACAGTATCCCTCCTTTTTATTCCCCGGAAAAACACAATTTACCAAGGACCCTACACCCGATAATTTAACTATTTTCCGTAAAATTAATTCCATAAATCCTTTCAACTGGAGAAGCATTGGCAAAAAAATAGGAAAGAAAAATCCTAATTTAGTGATATTTTGTTATTGGATGTCGTTTATGGCTCCCTGTTTCGGAAGTCTGGCCGCTTACATTCGCAAAAACAAAAAAACAAAATGTATCGCTTTAGTACACAACATGATTCCACATGAACCAACGTTTTTAGATAACATACTTCCTCCTTATTTTGTGAATAAAATGGATGCTTTTATTTCACTTTCCGAATCAGTCATACAAGACATTGAATCTTTCGATAAACATCACAAGCCAAAAGCCTATTCTCCACATCCGATTTATGACCACTACGGAGAAAAAATTAGCAGAGAGTTGGCATTACAAACATTGGGATTGAGTAGCGAATATAGATACTTGCTTTTTTTCGGATTCATTCGTCCCTATAAAGGCTTGGATATTTTATTAGATGCCTTTGCCGATGAACGATTACGTGCTTTTAACACCAAATTAATTGTAGCCGGTGAATTTTATGAAGATGAAAATCTATACTTGGAAAAAATTAAAAAATTACACTTGGAACCCTTGGTAGAATTACATACCGACTTTATCCCCAATTCTTTGGTAAATGCTTATTTTTCGGCTTGCGATATCATAACACAACCCTATAAAACGGCTACACAAAGTGGGGTTACGCAAATTGGATTTCATTTTGAAAAAGCCATGCTTGTTACAAAAGTAGGTGGCTTAGCTGAAATTGTGCCTCATGACATCATCGGTTATGCTGTGTCTCCCGACGCAAAGGAAATTGCCGATGCTTTGGTTGATTTTTATGAAAACCAACGGCAACAAAACTTTGAAGCCAACGTTATCAAAGAAAAAGATAAATATTCCTGGGATAAACTAACTACTAAAATCCAATCCTTGTACGAAAAAATAACACTAAAATGATGAACATTCAACAAAAAATAAAGGAAAGCATAGAACTTAAAGAAAAATTACTTAGCGACACTCTTCTTTTAAAGCGTATTGCCGACAGCATTGATATGTGTGTGCAATCATTACAGTCAGGAGGATGTATTTTCTTTTGCGGTAACGGAGGCAGTGCTGCCGACGCCCAACATCTGGCTGCCGAACTCTCAGGTCGTTTTTATTTCGACAGACCTCCCCTACGAACCGAAGCCTTACACTGCAATACCTCGTATCTTACTGCCGTTGCAAACGATTACGGATACAACCATATCTTTTCCCGTTTATTGGAGGGAAACGGAAAAAAAAGCGATGTTCTCATCGGCTTGTCTACTTCAGGAAATTCCGAAAGCATTATCAATGCTTTTCTATCAGCGAAAAATAAAGAAATCAAAACCATTGCCCTAACAGGAGCGTCCGTTGGAAAACTTAAAGATATCAGCGATATAATCCTTAACGTTCCCTCAAGCGATACTCCACGTATTCAAGAAGCCCATATACTCATTGGGCATATACTGTGTGAATACATCGAAAGTGCAATATTTTCAAATAAATAGAAAAACAAGTGTAATTTTTCACATTTTTTTTTCAAAAAAGGATTTTTAATAAGAAAAATATATATTTTTGCATCTGATAAAAATTAATGAAAATGACACATAAAACATCTCACTTCCTTCCTATTTATCTTAATATTAAAAGAAAAGACCCGTTTTAATTTTTAAACTTATTTAAGAATTATACTTACCGAAATTAAGTTATTAACATCATATAATAAAACTATATACATATGGAATTACCTTTTGCAGAATCTTGGAAAATAAAAATGATAGAGCCTATCCGTAAAAGCACACGCAGTGAACGTGAAAAATGGATTAAGGAAGCCAACTATAATGTATTTCAATTAAAAGCAGAACAAGTTTACATAGATTTACTCACCGATTCCGGAACGGGAGCCATGAGCGATCGTCAGTGGGCAGGTATCATGCTCGGTGATGAAAGTTATGCCGGGGCAACTTCTTTCTTGAAAATGAAAGATATGATTACAAAAATCACAGGGTTTGACTATGTGTTGCCCACCCATCAAGGGCGGGCTGCCGAAAACGTATTGTTTTCCTGTTTAATAAAAGCCGGCGATTTTATCCCCGGCAACTCACACTTCGACACTACCAAAGGACACATCGAATCGCGCAAAGCCTTTGCTATTGATTGTACCATCGATGAAGCCAAAGACACTCAACTCGAAGTGCCTTTCAAAGGCAATGTGGACCCTAAGAAATTAGAAATATGCTTAGCTGAACATCACGATAAAATACCTTTTGTGATTGTTACCATTACCAATAACACAGCCGGCGGGCAACCTGTTTCTATGGAAAACCTGCGGGAAGTACGGAAAATTGCCAACAAATACAAAAAACCGGTACTTTTCGATTCCGCCCGCTTTGCTGAAAATGCCTATTTTATAAAAATAAGAGAAAAAGGATACCAAAACAAAAGCATCAAAGAAATTTGTAAGGAGATGTTTACCTATGCCGACGGCATGACCATGAGTGCTAAAAAAGATGCCCTAGTAAATATGGGAGGTTTTATTGCTACCCGTTCACAAGAATGGTACGACTGTGCAAAAGTATTTGGAATTGTTTACGAAGGCTATATCACATACGGCGGCATGAGCGGTAGAGATATGAATGCCTTAGCCATAGGATTAGACGAAAATACCGAGTTTGACATGCTCGAAACCCGCATTAAACAAGTGGAGTATTTAGCTCAACGTTTGGACGAATTCGGCATTCCTTATCAACGTCCTGCCGGCGGACATGCTATTTTCGTAGATGCTCCAAAAGTACTGACATACGTACCCAAAGAAGAATTTCCGGCTCAGACCCTTACCGTCGAATTGTACTTGGAAGCCGGCATACGTGGTGTGGAAATCGGATATCTCTTAGCCGACCGCGACCCTGTTACCCGTGAAAACCGTTTTGGCGGATTGGATTTATTACGTTTGGCAATTCCACGACGCGTTTACACCAATAATCACATGGATGTTATCGCCGTAGCACTTAAAAATGTCTTCGACCGCCGCGAAACAATTACCCGCGGTGTGAAAATTGCATGGGAAGCAGAAATAATGCGACACTTTACCGTTAAATTGCAAAGATTGTAAACAAAGTAATTATAAATTCAAACAGAGGATTATTCAATTAGATAAATCCTCTGTTTTATTATTAATCCATAAGTGTATCCCTTCATTTCCCATTGAAAAAAATTGTACTTTTGTAATTAATACATATAAGGATACTGTTGATAATAGCATAAAGAGAATGAGCAAAATAAAAGGAGAAAAGAGCACAGAAAAAAATAAAAAGCCATTGATTCTGGTAACCAACGATGATGGAGTTGATGCATACGGATTGCGTGCGTTGGCAGATGTGGCACGTAATTTCGGACGGGTGATTGTTGTAGCACCCGGAAGTGCCCAATCGGGAAAGAGTCATGCTATTACGTTCAGCTCGCCTTTACGTTTACGACAAATACATTCCGAAAAAGACTTTGAAATCTACAAAGCTACCAACACACCGGTTGATGCCGTTAAATTAGCACAATGCATCTTACTGAAAGACCAAAAAATAGATTTGCTCATCGCAGGTATCAACCACGGCTCCAATTCGTCATCGAGTGTGTTCTATTCAGGAACCATGGCTACCGTCATTGAAGGGTGCATCAACAATATTCCTTCCATAGGCTTTTCATTGATAGATTATACTAACGATTCAAATTTCAATGCTTCGAGGGAAATAGCGCATAAAGTCATTCAAACCGCTATAGAAAACAAATTGCCCGGCAATATCTGCTTGAATGTAAACATCCCTAATGTCCCATTAAAAGACATAAAAGGATTTCGGATAACGCGCCAATCATTAAATCACTGGCACGAAGAATTTGAAGAACGCATAGACCCTATCGGCAAACCCTATTATTGGTTAAGCGGTTTTCTTGTCGACAACGATAAAGGGGAAGATAGCGATGAATGGGCATTGAAAAACAACTATGTTTCCATTCAGCCCATACAGCCGGATTTAACAGCATATCATTATATAAACACCATGAAAACATGGAATTTTTCACTTTAAAAAAATAAAAACATGGAAAAACTTCGCAGAGACAGTATGGTCTTAGGTATCATCATCGGGATACTTTTCCCCGGCATCTTATTCGGCATTCTTTTTACATTATCCACATTCTTTGCTCCTGAAGGAAAAGATTATTTAATAAAACTACCTACCCTTATCTTAGTATCGGTATTACCTAACTTATTTACACTTAGATACTATTTAATCAAGCTTAAATACGATCGTACCGGCAGAGGCATTTTACTCACCACCTTTGTTTTTGCCATTCTTTACTTTATTGTTTATTTAAATATAATCTAAACATGCAAAAAGTAGTTGTTCTCACCGGAGCGGGCATCAGTGCCGAAAGCGGCATTAAGACCTTTCGCGATGCCGATGGTTTGTGGGAAAATTACCGTGTTGAAGATGTCGCCACTCCCGAAGCCTGGGAAAAAGACCCGAATTTAGTACTGCGTTTTTACAATGAACGTTTACAACAATTAATAAACGCTTCTCCCAACGAAGGACATAAACACCTAATTCGTTTGGAATCTTTTTATGAGGTACAAATTATTACACAAAATGTTGATGACCTCCACGAAAGAGCCGGTTCTTCCCAAGTTTTACATTTACACGGTGAGTTGCGAAAAAAAAGAAGTCAGGTGAATCCTGATTACATTGTAAATATTGGCCCTACGGAAAACGAAATAAAAAAAGGAGACCTCTGTCCCTGGGGAAAACAAATGCGTCCGCATATTGTTTGGTTCGGGGAAGCCGTTCCCATGATAGAAAAAGCAGCCGAAATGGTAGAACAAGCCGACATACTGCTGATTATAGGTACTTCCATGGCAGTATATCCCGCTGCCGGATTATTGTATGCTGCTAAAACAAACATTCCCGTTTATTATATTGACCCAAAAGCAAACGACACCCATACTAAGGATAGAAACATCATTCGTATCGCAGAAAAAGCCGGTATAGGCGTCCCGCAATTAGTAAAAGAATTAGTAGAAAAAGCAAGAAAATGTTAACTAAAATAGTTATTTACATTTTATTATATCCTCTTTCCCTACTGCCGATGAACGTATTGTATGCTATCGGGAAATTAATACGCTTTTTTCTTTATACTCTTTTTTCGTATAGATTAAAAGTCGTACGTGCCAACTTAAAAAATGCTTTTCCCAATGCAAATCAAGCGTATCTATCCAATATAGAAAATAAATACTACACCCATCTTTGTCATCTTTTTGTTGAAGGTATTAAGATGTTAAGTAGCTCCCGAAGTAATATTATGAAGCGTTACACCTGTAAAAATCCCGAACTGGTAAATCAATATTACAATGCCGGCAAGAGTATTATTTTATTATCGAGTCATTATAATAACTGGGAATGGATGGTGTTATCCTTAGCTTTGCAATTTAAACACCATGGTGTAGGAGTAGGAAAAGAAAACTCTAACAAATCGTTTGAAAAAACCATTAATATTTTCCGTACTCGTTACGGCACAGAAGTAATATTTGCAAAAACCATTCGCGAAACGTTTAAACAATACGACGAACAACAAAAACGTACCGCTTATATGATGCTATGCGACCAAGCTCCGGGCAATACGAAGAATCCATTCGTAATCCCTTTTCTTAACCAGCCTTCCGACATGATTTATGGAGGAGAATATTTTGCCCGCAAATACAATTATCCGGTAATATATTATGTGGTTAAAAAAATAAAAAGAGGATATTACGAAGTGGAATTGGAGTTAATTACTGACAATCCGCAAGAAACAGCTTACGGAGACATTATACATTCTTATGTTCAACTCCTCGAACGAGACATTCTCAATGAACCGGCATATTGGCTATGGAGTCATAAACGTTGGAAACACAAAATGGAACTACCGAAATAAAGATTCATGACACGTACCTATTTATTCCTCATACTATTTATTACTTATTTAAGTTCAAATACCTTCGGACAAAGTCAATCGATGGCATATTACGTTGCCATCCCTCACACACAACAAATAAGAGCCTCCAATCCGGATTACAAAACTATTTTTAGTCACTATACCGCTGACCCGAATGCACATATTACCGTTTTCTACACCTTAGAAATAAAAGTGTATCAAGAATTAGAAAATCAATATTCCATCAATATATCTATACGCGAAGACAGTGTTAACGGAGACATTTATTATAAACTCTTAACATTGGGCGATTTATTTTATCCCAAACGTATTTTTGTGAATGGAAACCTTCTTATTAATGCTAAGAGCATACTTACTTTACAAATTCAGAATAGACTTATTCCCGAAAACAAAATAATATGCGATACTCTCATTCAATATATAGGCGATTCCCTTGAATGGAGCCATAAAATAGAATATCTGCAGTTTTATTTCGATGAGCATCTGGAAGCTAACATAGATTCACGCATTGTAAAAATCGATGCCTACCATCAAAACGACAGCCTTTTTTACCAATGGCAAAAGGCATTAGACAAAATAAACCTTTCGAATGTAGATTTATTACCTATTTATAAATTTAACTTGGATGATATTGAAACCGAAGCTACAGCATATGTTTCCAATCAATTTGAAAACTTGCTCGCCCTTTCCAAGGTCGATAATACAAATTATCTGACAAAAGTATCCAAACTTTTTAACCGCATCAAGACCATAAAAAATTATCTCGCATCCACTTTGCCCGAAATGGATGAGATGCTATACCGCAAAGGCAAAGAATGCGAACAACAAGAAAATTATGAAAAAGCGGTTTATTATTACCAAAGGTCGCTTGATTATAACCCCACACATTGTCAAAGCTGTTTAGCATTATCAAATTATTATATCCATCAAAAGAATTACACAAAACCCATCGGATTACTTTCCAATTTATACAAAGACACCTCTCAAATAATAGATAACCATAGCGTCGCCAACAACTTATATCAGATTCTATTACTTACGGCTGAAGAAGAAATTAAGAAAAATGATTATTATTCAGCACTTAAAACATTAGACACCCTTGATAATTTCTGTAGCCAAATGCCCTTCAATTTCTGTGATTCAAAATATAAACTCTTGCAAGAAGAAGCTAAAATAGGCATTTACAATGCCTATTTTGATGTCATTCGGCAAGCCATACGAAACGAACGTTTTGCATTGTCTATCAACTACACCCAAGGATTAAAAGCACTTATGCAAAAAAATCATGACAGCCCGGAAAACTATACTGCCTATCATGATATTCTACAATTACTATGGAACAATTTTACCAAATCAAGCCAAAAGAAATTATCGAAAAAACAATATACAAGCGTATTGACAGAAATCAGCGATTTTCAAAATGTGTTAGACAGTAGTAAGTTCGCTTATCCTCAAGCTGTTTTTGATGATATTTATTCCTATTGTTTTACTCAACTCTATATCGAAAAAAACGCTGAAATTGAACGTTTGAAAACAACAAAAAAAACACAAGAATTAAGCGATAAAATTAAAGAAACGGAAGACTTCTACCAACAGCATAAAAATTATATTCAAAGCAGTCCGGTAGTGATTTCGGAACTGCCGGAAACAAAAACAGAAAAACAACAACTTCCCCAACACAGATACAACAAACTATGTCTATACCTCAACGTAACTGAACCACAAAGCATGGATTATGATTTTCTTGACAGCTGTGTCTTAGCATACCAATGGCAACAAAACCATCTCTTTGACACCTGCATTGCATGGAATAGCATCCTTGAAGACAAATGTAAGCCGCTAATATTAGGCTGCTTATCGCATATCAATACTTTTGCTTGGGGAAATGAATTTAAAAAAGCCTATCCCTTGTATCAACAACTCAGTAAAACCATCATCACCCTATCCATGGATAAAGATTCAAGTATTTTGCTTAAATACCAAGAATCAAAAGACTTATTGCAAACAAGAGGCTGTCATTATATAGAAAGGAATCGAAAAGAGCTTTATGAAAATGCGTTAATGTACATAGGAGAAACCAATTTTGTGCAAGCACAAAAAGAATTGGAAGAATATTCACCCATCGACATTGAATGTGCCGGTGCTCTGTATAAGGATAGTATCGATAACTTACAAACATACATTGCAAAACCCGCTTATTTTCAGAAATTATACCAACAAGCAATGGATAAATTATCTGTAGGATTATTTGAAGAGGGGTTCCTTTTGTACGAACAATCGTATGACTATTTTACTAAACACAAACTTGACACTTACAGATTAAAGTGTAAATCCTGGATTGAATTCTTGTCGGAAACAAACAACACCAATTACTATAAGGCATCCTGCGAATACTACAGCAAACAGAAAGATTTTCAAAAAGCAATAGAAATCATACTATTAGCAACTTCTCACAACCATCCTTTGAATAACACCCAAACAAATGTGGGTAAATCATTTCGAGAAAACGTCATTTCTAAAAATCAAGATGTAAAAGAATCCATAAAAGCATATACCTTTTCACAGAAGCATACGCCTTTCTTAAATGCCTATTTAGGAAAAATCAACGCTTACTTTTATTTGTTTTTCCATTAATATTATTCTGAGAAAAAAAATCATTTTAGCTTTTATATTAAAATAAAATATATTTTTGCAAATAATTTAAAACAAATTGCTCTATGAAAATTAATATCTTTAGGTTTTCCTTGTATGCATGGGGATTCATTTTAATATTCTTTTTTTCATCTTGTTATCAAGATCTTATTGACGACTTTAGCAAAAAAACAGAATTAGACTACGATGCCAAATGGGCTGCTAATATTGTAAATACAGAGGCTAACCTTTCCGATTTCAACCTTGATATGGGTGATGATGCTAACTTTACGATTGAAAATGTAGATAATATATTAGTATTAACCTACAATACAACAAAACTCTATTCTTTGCGAGGAGACACCATGTACCATGCTTCTTTAGAAACATCGAATTTCAGTTTTGAGTTGCCCGCTCCTACCGGAGGAGTAAAAAACACCAAGGCAACTTACAGCTATACTATCGATAAAAACATTAAACTAACTCTTGACGGCATGATACTCGATTCCGCCTTGTTTAAGTCGGGCATCTTGACCATAAACATCAACTCTGATTTAAATCACCCGTATACAATCACATTAAAGAGCGATTATATTCTAGATGAGAACAAACAAAAGTTAAACATGACCAAATTTCCCACTACTCCAAATGTATCTTTTACTATTGATGCTAAAAACAAATACGGCATTTTCCCTTACGGGCAAAATTCTATTCCCATTCGATTTGAAATTGAAATAACCCCCGATAGCGATCCATTAACTTTCCCCTATCACTTCAATGTTGTCAACACTTTACCTAATGTAACCTTCTCTTGGTTACATGGTCAATCAGAAACAAAAACCGAACATTTCGCCCAAAACTTATCAATGATATTCTTAGAAGACAATGCAACCCTACATTGCAAAGCACACTCAGCAAAAGTGCATATTGATATACGAAACAATGTAGGCATGCCTCTATCTGTCGATATTGACTCGGTAATTGTTTGTAACCCTCTCGACAATGTATATATCCCGCTTATTACCATCAATGAATTGTTAACTGCCAATTATCCGATTGTCAAAGGAGAATATGCCACTACCACCCGTAGCTTTGATATTGAAGATTTCCTTTACGAAAACAGAACTTCTTATATCTATTTTGCCGGAACAGGCATTCTAAATAACAACGGAATTGATGGAAATAAATATTTCATCACCGATAGTTCCCGCTACCGTATCCATGCTCGTGTGGAAGTACCTTTAAAAATAGACCTATACAATCTATCTTATTTCGACACTCTTACATTTTCTATGGATAGTATAAATGTAAATGAATTAGAATCTGCAATTTTTCGTATTCAATTGGAAAATAATTTTGCTTTCGGAATTAAAAGTCAAGTATATTTCTTAGACAAAACTTACAAACCCATTGATTCTTTATTTGCAACACCTTTGGCACTACCCAAGGCAACGGTAGACCCCAACGATAATTATCATGTAATCCAATCCTCCTCAGATTCTAAAAAAATCACCGTTACCAACGAACGCATGCAAAAAATTGTGAAAGCTGCTTATATTGTCATTCGAGCGGATGCAAACGTTAATAAAAACGACCCCTATATGATATTCTATCACAATGAACAAAAATTGGGTATTAAATTGGGTGTGCAAGCGCATGTGAAAGCAAAATTAGAATCCTTTTAAATCGTCATCGTATGAAAAAACATATAATTTTCTCATTCATAATTATTCTGTTATTAGCAACATGGGATGTAAAAGCACAACAGACCCTTGCGGTAATGAACGAAAACATATACTCTACCAATTATAATCCCGGCAAACCATCACTCTATAAATGGCATGCTAGCATTCCGGGCATTTCTAATTTTAACATAGCCTTTTCGGAAAATCTGTTAACATATAAAAAACTGGTTACCTCTACCGATACTTCAAAAATCATTAATCCGCGTGGATTGCTAAAAGGGCTTAAAAGACCTACCCGTTTTATTTTCGATTTAAACGAAGAAATATTGGGCTTTGGAGTAAGGATAGAAAATATTTCTTATTTTTCGTTTAGCACACGCTTACGGTCAGAAACATACATGTTTCTTCCCAACGAATGGTTATCCATGATGATAGAGGGTAATGCAGAATACATAGGAGAAAATGTCGAATCCAGACCCGGCGTTTTTCATTCTACTTATTTAGAGTTTGGCATTGGCTATCAATACACCATCCAGAATAAATATACCATTGGCATACGTCCCAAATTATTATTCGGCATCACAAATATCCATACCACTCAATCATCTATCAACTTTTTAACCACCGAAGATTGGGACTTGCAAGCACAAGGAAACATGCAAATGAACACCTACCTTCCTTTTAACGAAAAGTTTGAATTCAGACAAGACGAATTCATCAACGGACTTTTTCAAAATCCGGGTTTTTCTATTGACTTAGGTGCTACCATTGAACTTCCCTACGATTTGGGCGTTGCTATAAGCATAAACGATTTAGGCTATATTTTCTGGCAAAACCATAAACTTACCAACCAATTTAACTTCTCAACCAACGATACCGGCGAATGGGCCCAAGACGGAAATATTTTCTTTGATGGGTTTGAGCTTGCGCTCACAGGCTTACAAGACGGTCAATTACCCGATATAAGTACCGTGTTCGATTCCATTGCCACAGACGACTTTTTTACCTATTCCTATGAGAACATCGAAAATTACCGTTCTTCACTTTATCCTAAATTATATGTAGAAGCTTTTTATAAATTATCCAATTATCGCTTCACCATTTTGTCCCGAACAGATTTTGTAGGTAAAAAAGTAATTCCTTCCGTAACTTTTGCTTGCAATGCGTATTATGGCGATATTGTAGAGTTAGCCCTTACCTATTCTATTTACAACCGCACCTTCAGCAACGTAGGGTTTGGAGCACATTTTCATTTCGGACCGGTACAATGGTACTTCGCCTTCGACAACCTGATAGGACCTATGGCTCCTAAAATATTAAATAATTTTTCGCTTCAAACCGGTTTATTCTTAGGAATACGTCCTAAAGTCGATAAAAACATCCGAAGTTCATATATGTAATATATTATGATAATGAGCAGAAAGAAAGGCTATAGATTGTTTTTATTGCTATTAATAATTTTCAGTTTTGCGATGACATCACAAGCACAAAAGATGAAAATTTTCCGAGGTGTTATTGTAGATAGAGATACGATTGCACTTATTGATTTACACGATGTCTTTATCATTGCATTCAAAGACGGCACCAGTTTAAGAGAACAACGAAGGAAAACAAAACTGATTAAGAACATCATCAAGGTATATCCTTATGCCCGTTCGGCTGCCATTATATTGGAAAATTACGATAAACAATTAGCCGGCTTACCCGAAAAACAACAAAAAGAGCTCATGAAACAAGCCGAAAAAGACATTCGAAAAAAATACACTTCTACCATTGAAAGGATGACCTTTACACAAGGGATTCTTTTGCTGAAATTAGTAGACAGAGAAACAGGTAAAACAACCTATAATATTGTAGATGAATTAAGAGGCTCTTTCAGTGCTTTTCTTTATCAATCCATTGCCCGTTTATTTAAATATAATTTGAAAGACAACTACGACCCTAATGGGAAAGACAAAGAAATAGAACATATTGTTCGGCTTATCGAAGACGGGCGATTGAATTAATAAAATCGCTCTTTCATGTGATATTTCTTATTAAAAATTGTACTTTTGCACATTCATTTTTTGTAATAATATTTTAAATCTATTTCAATGATATACTTAGATAATTCCGCTACTTCCTTTCCAAAACCCGATGCAGTGTATGATTTTATGTTTAATTGCTATCGCAAACACGGTGTCAGCCCGGGTCGTTCGGGATTCGATGCTGCCATAGAAACAGAAGAAATCGTGTTTAACACACGAAAAATGCTTACCGAATTATTTAATGGCGGTGGCGACCCCAACCGATTAACCTTCGGCTACAACGCTACCGATGCTTTAAACCTTATCATTCAAGGCTTATGCGAAAAAGGCGACCATGTCGTTACCTCTATGCTCGAACATAATTCCGTGTTAAGACCCTTATACTGCCTTGAGCAAAAAGGATTGATAGAAGTAAGCTACTTGCCTTTCGATGAAGCCGGCTATGTGCATCCCGACGATATTAAAAAAGCCATACGTAAAAACACTAAGTTTGTCATTATTACCCATTGCTCCAATGTAATCGGCACCATTCAACCCCTTACCGAAATCGGTAAAATATGTAAAGAAGCAGGCGTTATTTTTGTTGTCGATGGCAGCCAAGGTGCCGGTTCGGTAAACGTCGATATGCAAGCTTCTCATATAGATGTGTATTGCTTTACCGGACACAAATGTTTGATGGGACCCACCGGTATTGGCGGTTCTTATGTAAGAGAAGGCATTACCATTAACCATACCCGTTACGGTGGCACCGGTGTTCGTTCGGCTTATCCGGGACATCTCGAAGAATATCCGTGGCGTTTAGAATACGGTACTCTTAACCTCCTCGGCGTTGCCGGTCTATATGCCGGCGTGAAATGGGTGAAAGAACAGGGCATCGAAAAAATGCATCAGCAGGAAATGAGACAATGGAAAATCTTACGCGATGGACTTCAAAACATAAACGGAGTAAAGATATATTGTGCTAAAAGCGTTGAGAATCAAAATCCTGTTTTAAGTTTCAATATTAACGGCTTTGAAGCCGGCGATGTAGGAACCATGCTCGATGTGGATTATGACATTGCCTGCCGTACCGGCTTGCAATGCGCTCCCAAAGTGCACGAAGGTATCGGCACTATCGATATCCACGGTACCGTCCGCTTCAGCATCGGGGCCTTTACTACCGACGAAGAAATTGACAAAGCATTAATAGCCGTCAAAGAAATAGCCGCTATCAAAAACTAATCCTATCGATGATAGTTGTTGACAACACCATCCTATCCGATGATATTTTCGAAGAATATTTTATGTGCAATCTATCTGCATGCAAAGGCTTTTGCTGTGTAGAAGGCGATGCCGGCGCACCCTTAGACGAAGAAGAAATATCGGTTTTAGAAGACAATATCGAAGCCATTAAACCCTATATGTGCCGGCAAGGAGTAGACAGCATTGACATATCAGGTGTTTTTGATTACGATATGGAAGGACATTTGGTAACACCGCTTATCAACGACGCTGCATGTGCTTTTGTGTATTACGATGCAGGCATCGCCAAATGTGCCATTGAAAAAGCATATATGGAAAAGAAAATAAAATTCAAAAAGCCTATTTCCTGCCACCTCTATCCTATCCGTATCAGCATGAAGCAACTCAACCCGTTCTTTATAACCGTATTTGGCAAGCTGTAACTGTGTTTTTTGCAGGGCAAGCGCCTGAATGTCGAAGGCATAGACCTTTCCGTGCGGTCCCACCAGGCGTGCTAAAAAGA
>JAQVNO010000088.1 GCA_028703095.1 Bacteroidales bacterium | reverse complement strand
CTTTTGGGTCGGCAATGAGTGTCGGGTTATCTGTCTGTCAGTTTCTTTTTTCATTACAAGTTTAATATTCATTTTCATTGTCAATTTGCTGTGTCGTTGTCTTTTTTCCGCTTGTGCATAACGTATTGTCGCTAAACGAAGAATATGGTCTGTATGACCCCTTGTATTTTGTTTAGCGGCTTGTTGTATGATGTCGTTTCTTAATTTTATCATGCTTGATTTTAATTTTGTTTATGTTTGATAAACGAAGTTAAAAACGTAAAATTATGAAAAATATAGTGATTCTTTATGGAATCACTATTAAAAATGCCTATACAATATTTCTCATTTGATAATCGTTTACAATCAAAATAGATTTTTAGTAAAATCGTAAGATAGCTCACAAATTTGATGCTATTAAATAAATTTTTATCCCCTAATTTGCTTGCTGTCTTTTTAAGCCTTTTTTGCTTAAAATTTAGATTGTAACTCATCTTTCCTTTATTTTGGCATTTTTTTACGATTTCATACAACGGTTGGCGGTATGGTTAGTTGCCGATTTCGAAGCACTTTTCTGTCAAGTTACAACAATTTTGAAACGGGCTGAGTGCTCGAATACCCACTGAACCGGCAATTAACTATACCGCGTGTTGGCAACTGGTGTTCATTCATATTCATCTGTTTATCATAAATTTAGCTTCTATTTTCAAGTCAATCTCATATTGCACCAACCTATCCTCGAAGCACAAATTTATTTTGTTTTTTTGAGCGTGGGCAATCCTAAAACCGACCTGAAAGGAGGTTACGTGGGCTGGAGAGGCGGAAGCTCTTTTGCAAACCTTTGGCTTGAGCGTTGGCTCGTGCGGGTTTGCAAATGTGCTTACGACTGTGGGTTGGGATAATAAAGGACACTAAAAACTATATTTCAATTTAAACATGACCATGTTGTAGTCTTTCAGGTTAGCAAACAGATTGTCACCTTTTCCGTCAAAAATTACAGTTGATATGGTTATTTCGGCATTATCTGTGGCTTTATAAGAAACTTCCGGCATATAAACTAAGGCATAATTGTCTTTTATATTATTCCAGTTGGTAACAATGAAACCTCCACCAATAGGTGCAACTTTTAACTTTTCATTGAAAAATTTCTTTTCGTATCGTAGAAAGAAATAGTCATTTAGGTTTTCAGCCCCACGTTCATGAACAAATCCGTGCATATACTGTAGATTAAGATAAGAACCATCAGAAAAATTGTAATCACCACCCACAACAAATTTCAGGTATGGTTTTGTCTTGTCTAAGAGCAATGAATCTTTAGTTACCGGGACAGGTGAAGTTGGATAAAATGCCGATAAATCATTGGTCATTATCACATCTTTTTCGGGAACAAAAGTTGCTGCCTCAGCCCAAAATCCAATTCCGGCAATACTTGTTGCCATATCAGCTCCAATGATATGGGTCCGGGCAAACGAAAGTTCTGACGCAATGCTTATACCGCCCGACAAATCAACAGGAATGAATGCGTTTTTTGTCACAAAAGGCAAGCCATCATAACCCCAAACATAACTTACAGAAAAATCAACCCCTTTTGCAAAGCCCTTAAATTTGAAACCTGCCGTAGAGCTTACGCCCAAGTTATAACGCGGCATCAGGACAGTGTCTGAAAAACTTTTCAACACCATACCTTGTGGTAATTCCATCGTGGGGTTTAATGCGGTGGCAAATACCCCCACCGGCATATTTGCGGGTTGGAAAAACGGCACAAAAACGCCTTGCAATGAAAAGTCGTTACTCAAATAGTAATTAAGGTTTATGGCATCTGAACCCCGGCGACGGCCAAAGTCTAAAATGTCTTCTAAATCCAATGGATTGAGATTATCAGTAGGGTTCAGTTTATCGGCTGTTCCCCAAACAATTCGCTGACGGCCAATGGTTACATCTAAATTTTTAGTGAGGAAATCATTTAGCTGGACATACGCCTCCCTGATTTCGAGGTTGTAAGGGTCAACAATTCCCTTGTTGTATAAATCGGCCGATTGAGAAGCAGTGGGTAACCCAATATTACGCAGCCAAACTTCGCTGTAGAATTTAGAATTGCCAGCTATTCGTTTGTCCAATTTTAAAGTTAGGCGGTTTTCATTCCATGCCCAATCGTTTTTGTCTTTAAGCAGCAACCTTTCATCGGTTAACAATTCTCCTGTCAGTTTAAGGCTGTTGTCTTCCTGTGCATTAGTTAAGCTTGAAACGGAAACAAGCAGAAGCATAGAAAAAAATAAATTTATTGTTTTCATAATCTATATTTTTTTTTGATTTGATTTCTAACGATTTTTGTTAACAAATTAAAGCTGTTAAACGCCGCCAATGCAATTTGATGCCCCTCCAAAACAAATTCTTTTATTGCTTGCGATTTGCCATTGGCTTTATCAAATTTCGTTGGGTGCTTTAACCCTTCAAGCATAGTATATTTAACACTTTTTTCATGTGCTTGAAAGTAAAGATTGATTAAGGTTTCCACACCGAATTTTGAGGTTTTCATTTCCTCCAAAATTGGCATGATATCTTTCTTCAACATAGCCCTTTCGCCAGTAAACGATTTGAACGGGTTGAATTTATAGTTAATCAGGGTTTCTGTTGCCTGCCCCAAAACCATATCGCACTCATTGTTGAAAATAGGTGTGAGTAACTGTTCAAAATGCTCTTCCTTTAAGTTGGATAAGTCGGCATCTATGAAAACGATTATCTCACCTGTTGAATTTTCAACGCCTGTTGCCATGGCATAACCTTTCCCTTTATTCTCAGGTAGTGCTATATATTTAAGTGTGGACAAATTCAGAAGTTCGGTTAAAATTTTGTCTGTACCATCTGTTGAGCCGTCGTTTACAACAATTACCTCGTCATAGAAGTAATCGTACACGGTTGTTACCACTTCTTTAACCGTTTTTTCCTCGTTGTAGGCGCAAATTATTGCTGATATTTTTCTCATAATTTAACCCCCTTTTTTATTTGCCGTTCAATAACTTTTAGCAATAAATCATAATTCTTCATAGCTGTGTAGGCAATTTCCCAACCCTCGTTGATATAGCTTGTTGTGGCTTTTAATGTAGTCATTTTCTTATATTTATCGTTATGCTTCATTTCGGCGAGCCGAAGGAATTTTAAGGATTTACCCAGAGATATGTAGAAGAAGTAAAGGAGCGTTTCGACACCGAAACGTGATTCCTTCATTTTATCAAGTATGGGTGAAATATCTTCTTTAAGTAGAGCCCTTTCGCCTGTTAAAATCTTTAATGGATTTACTTCCTGACTTAAAATATTTACGGTAGAATAACCCAAAACCATATCGCACTCATTGTTTAATAAGGGTGCTACCAATTGGGTAATGTAGCCGGAGGGTATAGTTCTTTGGTCGGCATCAATAAAAACCATAATGTCGAAAATAGCATTCTCAACAGCTATAGCCATTGCATACCCTTTCCCCTTATTTTCTTCCAGATGAATGGCCGTTATTTCAATTTCTTTTCTCAGTGCTTCAATTATTTCCTTGGTGTTATCGGTAGAACCATCGTTAACAATCACTATTTCGCTGACTATAACAGCCTTTGAAACAGACAGGATAACCTCTTTGATGGTTTTCTCTTCGTTATATGCACATATTATCGCCGAAACTTTTTTCATTGCTATGAGTTTAAATTATAAACCTGTTCCTTTACAAGCTGAGCCCATTCAAAATGAGTTTTAGACTTGTCAAATGTTTGGTAAGTGATTGGTTTTCCAATTTTCATCTTTATTGTTTTGTTTCTCTTGGTAAAAATTTCATGAGGTAAAAGAACCAGCTCAAGGTTTGATTTTATTCTCAGAAGCTTTCTTCCAACATAGATGAAATAGAATAAACGGGAATTTTGGCCATAGAAAAAAATTGGCACCACATTTCGTTGATGTTCAATTGCCTTAGAAATAAAAGCCTTCTGCCAATCCCTGTCCTCAATTTTTCTTTCTTTTATTCTTGAAACCAGGCCGGCAGGAAAGTGAGTGATGGGCAGATTGTATGCAAACACTTTTTCCAGCTCCAGAATATACTGCTTTGGATTCTTTCCGAAAACATTTACCGCAGCAATTTTTGACTTTAATTGTGGTATTAGCATAAACGCTTCGTTACCTATAGCCCGGAAATCGCCATACTTGTTGACGACCGTTTTTGTTAGTACCAGACCGTCAACAAAACCAAAGGGATGGTTTGCTACAAAAAAGCATTTCCCGTCTTCGGGTAAATTCTCCATGCCTTCAATTTCAATCTTAATGTTTAGTTCATCTTTTATTTTTGACAGAAATTCAACACCCTCGTAATCAGCATAAGCAGAAAGAATTCGATTTATCTCATTTTGTCTGATAATTAGTTTAATCAGATAAATCATAAAGTTGGGTAAGCGTTTCAGCAGCTTTGAATCGCTTTCTTTTATAAGCCTGTGAATATTGATATATTCTTTTGTTGCATTCATTTCCTTATCGATTTTCCCTAATAATTTGTGATTGCCTCTTTTGCCGCACTTTCTCCTAACTCTATCAGTTCTTTTGCTTTGTAAAAGTCAAAAGTGCTGGCGGAATCGTGGGGAATGTTTATCACCAAATCGGGTTTATGTTTTTCAATGTTTAATTCTGCAATTTTTTGTATCATTGCCGATGTCGTACTGCTTAAAAGGGAGTAATATCCTTTGCTGCTCTTGTCTCCCGTTGAAATTAAGGTTAACAAGGGGTTTATCAACCTGTTTAAATATCCATTGTCGATATTTTTTTCATTTGGAATATCAACCTTTTTCTCACCGTATAGATTCACTACAATTAGGATATCACCATTTTTTCGGCGTACATGTTCGATAGGAATTGGATTTAGAATACCACCGTCAACAAGAATGGTATTGTTATATTTTACCGGTGTAAAAACAGCCGGAATTGCAACAGATGCCCTGACAGCCTCATAAAAACTTCCTTTTGTAAAAACGACTTCTTTTTCGTGGAGTATATCAGTGGCAACGGCAGCAAAGGGAATAGGCATATCTTCAATATTCATATCGGGGATAAAAGTCTTCATTTTATCAAAAACCCGTTCCCCTTTCAATAAACCATTTGTTGTAAGTGTAAAATCCATAAAGCCCCATACATCCATTTTGTTAAAGGTACTTACCCACTTGGTATATTCATGTAATTTCCCCATAGCATAAAGCCCTCCAATAACCGTCCCAATAGATGAGCCGGAAACAGAAGTTATTTGAAAGCCTTGTTTCACCAATTCGTGGATAACGCCGATATGGGCAAGCCCCCTTGAGCCACCGCTTGATAGTACTAATGCCACATTCCGTTTCATGTTCTATACTTTTAGTTCATGTGAAAAATTTTCAGGATATTTTGCGCAAACATCAGAGTACAATTCAGCAATCTCTTTTCTAACTATACTAATATCTGTTGGATTGCAAATCACTTTTTTAATTCCGATTTCTTTCTTCCTATAATCAATGTATCCAACAATAATTGGAACATTTGCTCTATTTGCCATATAGTAATATCCTTTTTTCCAACGTGTGACTTTCGCCAAATGTCCTTCCGGCGATAACACTATATGCAGCTCTGTGCTGTTGTTAAATAATCCGGCTACATAATCAATATATTCTTTTGTGTTATCTACTGGAATTGAACCAAAAATTTGGAAAAAGTATTTCAATGGAAATTTGAAAAACTCTTTTTTTGAAAGAAATTTGTAATTTATGCCTAATTGCATCAGGTAAAGCTTTCCATAAAAGCCATCCCAGTAACTCGTGTGGGGAGCAAATATTACAACCGATTTTTTAAGAACAGGAAATTCACCTTTAATTTTCCATCCTAAAATATTTGTGAGAATATATCCTGATAGCGTTCTCATTTATCTGTTTATAATTTTTTAAGTAAAACAGCCCCACTTGAATACCCACCTCCAAAAACAGAAATTACAATCAAATCGTTTGGTTTAAAATTTCTCATATTTTGGGATAGCACGATTGGTGTACTTGCTGAACCGGTATTGCCGAATTGTTCAATATTTGTAAGAATTTGTGCTGTGTTTAATTTTAATTTTTTCGCAACAAAATCTGTAATTCTGGCATTTGCCTGATGAGGGATGAAATAATTCAACTGATTGACAGAAATATCGTTTTTGCGTAATATTTGTTCTGTTTCCTGTATCATGTAAGTACAGGCAAATTGAAAAACATCTTTTCCAAAAGGCATTTTTAGACCTCCATTACCGGGTTTTAGGTAAACGCCTTCTATACTTTTGCCAATGTTGCCTAAGCCGGTGGTATTTATATCAATCACTTCAATGTCTTCATCAGAATATCTTTCGTTGGATAAAACCACTGCTGCTGCACCATCGCCCCACAGAAAACCCGATTTTTCATCGGAATAGTCATTATATACACTGTTATTTTCTGAAACAATAATTAATGCTTTTTTAGCTTTATTATTTACAAAATAACAATCAACTATTTCAAGAGCATTTACAAATGAAGAACACGCAGAATCAACAGTAAAACATTTTGCATTGGCAATTTTAAATTGCTTTTGCACTGCATGAGCCAATGTACCGACAGTATCATAAGGTGTGTAGGTTGCGCCAATTATCAAGTCTATTTCATTTAAGGGTATTGGCGAATCAAGAAATACTTTTTTAACAGCTTCAATGCCCATTGAATTAGTATTTTCTCTAAGGCTTGTGCGTCTTCTCTCCCGGATACCGCTTTTTGAAAAAATATTTTGTTCCAAAACACCATAATTTTCTGTAAAAAACAGATTAGAAATTACGGCATCAGGCGTATATGAAGAAACAAAATTGATTATCATCACAGGCAAAATTACTGTTTCAACTTCCTTACCGTAAAATCATCATCGGTCAGGCCTGTGTCATATTTTACATCCGACATCTGCATTTTGGTTTTGTGGCTTTTCTTTAAATTGTCCCAAACAGGAGAAGATAGTTCTTCCAGTTCTTTATCAAATTTTAACATAAACTCATAATACTCTTTAGAATTAAGTGCTGTCTGAGCATCTTCGTTTTCAGGCAGCACCTGTGTTTGATTTGCAATCTCATAGAATGTTTTATAATGGTCTCTGTAAAAACAGGGTCTTAATAGATTTCCGGGATTATCTTTTGTGCCAATGTATTCTTTTTGCCATGCTCTGCCTTTGACAAAAAGGGGTGTGAATAACGCATCGGACAGTGATTTGCCGGTGTTATATAGTGTGTTAATGTTATCGTGATAGTATGGCACAAAAACACAGGGCATGATATTTCCATCCCAATTAATGTAAATATATCCTCCGCCAGCCCTGCCGCAAGAAATACACCCATTAGACATTGGCGCACTATTCCAGAAATCAGCAATAAAATATTCTTTCCCCGATAGTATTCTATCTTGAATTTTATGTAATTGTAACCTATCCCTTGACGAAATCATCAAATCTTCCGAAAAATCCCGGCCAATAGGCATGTATTGAAAAACCCACATATATGTAGCGCCAAATTCATTGAAATAAAAATCATAAAACGACTCATTAAGCAATAAAGAAATATTTTTTTTAGTCGCTGTAACTGATAAACCAAAAGGTACTCCATTGGAAATAAGATTGTCCTTTGCTTTAATTATTCTTTGATAAACCCCTTTCCCTCTTCTTTCTTCAGTTTCGCTTTCGTAACCTTCAATAGAGATTGCGGGAGTAATATTGCCTAAATCAGCCATTCTCGAAGCAATGTTTTCATTTATCAAAGTACCATTTGTGTACATTAAGAAGAAGCAGTCGCTCCATCTTTCTGCCAAATCCAGGATTGTTCTGTTTTCGCTTTTGTACAACAAAGGTTCACCACCCGATATTACAAAAAACCTCATTCCCATATTGGAATATACATCCTCTATTATTCGGTTCAGCAATGTCCAGTTCAAGGTTGATTCTGTTGACGGGGATGATGCTGCATAACATCCAATACACTTAAGATTACATTTTTTTGTTGGTGAAATAGTTAAAAAGGTTGGAGGAAGCATTCCATACTTACTTTGAAATGCCTGCCTTGATTCATTTGAAACATCTTTTCTCAATAATACGGAGTTCAGAAACGATTTAATTATTTTTTTTGTAACTTTTGATGAAATATTTCCTTTATCCATATTTCTAACAAAAGATTTATACATAGACCATAAAGCAAGAAACTGGTATTGTTTTGAAACTCCTGAAGCCTGAGATTCTTCGTTATTGAATATCTTTTGCTTCATAGATTTCTTTAACTGACCCTCAAGTAAATTCCTGAAAATTTTACTTTTAACTAAGCTGCTGATTATCAGAGAAATTTGGGTGTTTAAATTAATTGTTTTCATACTTAAAACATTGAGATGATTTGTGCTTTTATTGTTTTTTAGTCATATTATTGCAAAAAAAATTATTTTGACAGCCCTTTTGATAGGATTTTAATTAAACCCTCAAAATGCAGCGAGAATTTTTCGTATTTGTCCTGTAGAAAAAAAGGTATCTCAAGACCTTTTAATATCATGATGGCTATCTCAGACAAAACATCTATATCTGTATTCAATAAGAATTCGCCAGAATTGACCCCTTGTAGAATAACCCGCCCTAAATTTTCCTTTTCCCATTCGTCTAATTCGGTTCGTAAATCATCGATAAAATTGAAGCGTTCAAAAAAATCGGCTTTGAGTGTTTCATGATAATTTGCTGCTGAATTCAAAATAGCCATTCTTTTTATAAAATAGCTTTTAAGTTTTTCAGAAGCATTCAAATCCGTATTGTTAACAATAACTGCCAGTTGATTCTTCAGGTTATTCATTTCTCTAGCGATTACCTCCCTGAATAAATCCTCCTTGCTTGCAAAATGGTAGTATAAGGAACCTTTGGCTTTCCTCGCAATTTTTGCGATTTCGTCCATTGATGTTTTGTGGAACCCAAAGCGACTGAATAGCTTATCTGCAACGCTTAAAATTGATTCTTTGGTGCGGTCAATGCTCATATGATATTTGTACTAAAATTGTTTTACGGTGCAAAGATAGATGTTTTTTTTGCAAATCAAGT